>JBMOIK010000476.1:0-3169 GCA_049317365.1 Rectinemataceae bacterium
TCGAGAATGGCATCTCCCCCGCGCTTTCAAAGCTGGCAGAGCTCAGGGACAGCCTCACCGTCCTCACGGGCAAGGTCGCCGAATTCGAGACAGGCGAGGCGTCGGGGATGCCCCTCACAGACGCGCTCAGGAACATCTCCCTGTTCCGGGCAGGAATCCGTTCCCTCGAAGCAGCCCTCGAGACCGAAGCGACGCGATCGGGCAAACTCAAGGCGCTGGCTGACAGGACCGGGGCGGTACTCGCCTCGCTTTCGCAGCCGGCTGACTGGCCTGCTGCCGAACACGAGCTCTGGAGCAGCCGGCTCGCAGCCTCGGTGAGCCAGGCTCGCAGCGATGAGGTGGCCCTCGTGGCCTTCGGTTTCGATCTTGAGGTGGCAGCCCTCGAGAAGGAGTACACGGAACGTTTCGACATGATAGGGAAGGCTGCGGGGCTGATGGCCGGCTCTCCATCTCCCGTCCCTGAGCGCCTGGGCCGCCTTGATTCCTTCCCGAGCCAGGCGGCATCGATCCTCGCCGACGAGGAGCTCCGGCTCTCTGTCCTGGCCCAGTCGGCCAAGGGCGTCGGAGGCAGGATCAGGCAGGAGGCTGACTGGATCCGCGGCGATGACTCGGTGGCCACGATCGCCGTACGGAACGAGGTCCTTGGAAAATCCACGGCCGAGATCCAGGGGCAGAGAAGCACCCTGCTCGCCACTGCGGCAGCCCGCAAAAAGGCCGCTGCCACTGCCCTGGCAGGAGCCCGCAAGTCCTTCACCGAAGCAGAAGCTACCCTCGCAGGATCGGTCAGCGCCCTCTCCAGCCTCGCCAGGCGGCAGACGGCGCGCAACGCCCTTGAGGAAGCCACGAATGCCAGGGAGGTCGGCTACAGCCGCTTCCTGGATGCCCTGGGCAGCGACTTCGACCGGCAGGTCTGGGACGAGGGAGTCACCCGCTACGCCGCCATCGGCCGGGCCATCAACGAGGCGCGCGACCAGTACGCCAAGCTCGAGGTGGACCGCCTCCTGGCAGACGCCCAGCATTCTTACAGCCTTGCCAACTTCGACGATGCCTACAATTCCCTGTCCAAGGCCAACACGCTCTGGAAGGAGCGCTACCCCAGCCTGACCTATCCGCCCCTCGACTTCTGGCTCTCACTCGTGCGGATGGCGCGCGACACCGGCAACAGCCGTATAATCCGGCAGAATGACCCGCTGTACCGCGAGATGACCCAATACCTGTCGCTTGCGCGCCTCACCTACGAGAAGGGAATCACGCTGCAGAAATCCGGCAAGAGGACCGATGCGAGGCAGACCTTCGCCTCGGCCCTCGCCATCGTTGCCAACGTGACGCAGACCTTCCCCCTCAACGAGGATGCCGGCTTCCTCTCCCTCCAGATCCTGAAAGCCACCAACGAGGCCGACTTCCAGTCATCCCTTCCGAACCGCATCGACGACGCGGCAGCCCTCCTCAAGTCCAACCCGCCGGCAGGTTACGCGCGCATCGCCGACCTCTCTCACATCGAACCGAACAACAGCCGCCTCGGCCGCCTCCTCGTCCAGGCAGAGATTGCCATCGGAAAACGCCGCCCCGAACCCACAGCATCGCAGAAGGCACAGTCGCTCAGGCTCGCGGAACAGGCCCGGCAGCTCATCAAGACAGGACGGGCGGTCGATCTGGCGAGGGCAGAGCAGCTCCTCGTCCAGGCCATGGTACTCGATCCGAACGACCGCGACGCCCAGACTGTGTCACTCAACATCCAGACGCTGAAGGGAGGGGGGCCTGACAAGGTCCTCGGCCTCACGGATTCGCAGAATCTCAACGAGGCACGGCTCTACTTCTCACAGGGCCAGTACAACCAGGCGCGGGACACCCTCAACGCCCTGCTCAAGAGCGAGGGCACAAAGACGCGGGACGTCCTCCTCCTCGACCAGCAGCTCAACCAGCTGAACTATTAGGGACGGACGGAGACCATGAGATTTGCCTTGCATGCCCGCCCTGCCGGATGCCATCCTCAGCCACCCAGCAATGCGACAACAGCTGTCGTGCCGCTCCGACCTGATGCAGAGCGCAGAACAAGGACACTGATGCGTCAAGGCCTCCGCCCCCTCCTTCCGCTGTCAGCCCTCGTCCTTGCCCTCGCCGCCCTCGTGGCGACCTCGGGTCCTGTCAGCGCTGCCTCGGATCGATCGGAACCGCCGCGTGCGGTGGGTCGAGGCATCGCCCCCACCTTCATCCAGTCCGGCGACGAGCCCCTCCTGTTCTGGCAGGAAGCCTCCGATACGAAGGCGCAGGGACAGGCCTGGATAGTCCGTTCGCGCAGGGTCGAGGGCAAGTGGATCTCCTCGCGCGTGGCTGGCCCCCTGGATTTCCGGGGAGCCGTCCCGATCCTCTACTCGGTGGCAGTAGCCCGCAACGGCACGATCGGGCTCGCCATCGCCTTGTCAGGCAGCGAGATCGCAATCCTCCTTTCCCACGACGCGGGGGCCAGCTTCGCCCGGGCAGGAACTGTCCGATCGGACTCGACAGTGGTCGCACCGAGGCTCTTCCCAAATGCCAGGGGAGGATGGCTCCTCTTCGTGACCCAGCCTTTGGCGGGGGTCATGTCGACAGGCCCGGCAGGCCAGGGAGAGGCGGCGGCTGCAGGTGGAAGTCCGGCCGCGTCCGGCGCCCAGGCGGCGACAGGAACCGAAAAAGGCTTTTCGCTCGACAACACGAACTCTATCCAGGTCGCGCACAGCGAAGACGGAGTGACCTGGTCCTCCCCATCAGCCCTTGTCGCAAATGACGAGGGTCTGGTCAACAACTACATCCCCTACTCGCTCGCCTACGGCGGCAGGGATCTCGTGGTGTTCCAGCACCAGGTCAACGGGACCGAAGACGCGGCTTCCCACTACGCGCTCTACTCCAAGGCTTCCGAGGACGGGGGGGTGACCTGGTCGAAGGCCCTGCCACTGACCGAGTACCTGGAGCCGGGCAGCCAGGCTGCCAGCAAGACACCGAACCACCGATATTTCGACAACCAGGCTCCGCGACTCATCGAATCCGGAGGCAGACTGCGAATCGCCTGGCAGCGGAGGGACACAAGGAAGCGGGAGGAGGACAACCGGGACAATCCCGTCCGCATTGTCACCTCCACCCTCGACGCCGGCGGAAGGCTGGAAACAAAGGACCTCCTCTACATCTCCGACCC
>JBMOIK010000477.1:0-3167 GCA_049317365.1 Rectinemataceae bacterium
CCCTGGGAAACCTGCATGACCATAGGGCGGAGCTGGGCCTTCAATCCTAATGAGACTGTCTGGAAGACTCCGCGTGAGCTGGTCCGCAACCTGGTCCTCGTCGCCTCGGGGGGAGGGAACTACCTCCTCAATGTCGGGCCGACGGACAAGGGAACGTTTCCCCCAGAAAGCCTGGAACGATTGGCCTACGTGGGCAGGTGGATGGAGAAGAACTCTGCAGCCATATATGGAAGCAGCTACACGCCCCTGCCCATCCAGGCCTGGGGACGGGCGACCCAAAAGGGCGATAAGGTTTTCCTCCATGTCTTCGAGTGGCCCAGCGGGGGCAAGCTCCAGGTCGCGGGTTTCCCTTCCGGGGCGCTGAAGGCTTCGCTTCTTTCGGGGGAGACCCTCTCCTTCAAGGAAACGAAAGATGGCCTCGAGGTCTCAGTGCCGGAGAAGGCCCCGGATCCTGATGTTTCGCTTCTCGTCATTGACATCGATCCCGGCAAGGGACAGGGAAGCACTCCTTGAAAAGCGCGCTTGCCTGCCTCATTCTCTGCATCCTGGCAAGCACTACTGCCTTCGGCCAGGATTTTTCCGCCCTCGATGCCCTTCACGACAACCGCGCCTTTGCGTCCGAGCTGGCAAGCCTTGAGAAGCTATACAGCCCTGCCGACCCCCAGGCGGCTGTCGTCTTCCGGCTGGTCAGGGTGAGGCAGCAATTCATCGCCGACCTGCCCTCCACGATGAACAAGGAAAAGCTTGTCCGCTTCGGTGAACTCCTCGATTTCATGAAGCCCCTCCTCGAAAAGGCCAGGGGCAGTGCCAGGGACAGGGCAACCCTCTACTACTGGAACGCCGTGGTCATCGGCGAAAAGGGAGCCGCCAAGGGAGCCGTCGAGATGCTCCTTGGCACCGGCGATATCAGGAGCAATTGTGACAAGTCCATCGCGATCGATCCGGGCTATGGCGATCCCTACTACATCAAGGCCCTCCTCGACCTCGCCCTTCCGGGCATCGCCGGCGGCAGCCTCTCACGCATGGGGCAGCTCTACGAAAAAGCCCTGCAGCTGGATCCCCTCAACATCTGGTACCTGACCGATGCCGCCATCTCGATCAAGCATCGGAACTGGGACACAAAGGCCAACAAAGACGGGAAAAATGGCGTGCCAGCGGGTTTGTCGGATCTGGACTTCGCCCAGGTACTCGCCAGGAGGGCGGTGGCTGCCTATGCTGCCCGCCCCGCGCCTACGCTCGAGCTGAAGGGGAAGATGGACGCCATGCACGCAGCCGGCCTTTGAAGGGGAACCCCGAATCTCCTGCTCCCAGCCTGAAAATCCCGTCCCTCCAGGAGGCCCTGCCGTGATCCGGATACTAGGTGACCGCTTTGTCGATGAGTCAGGCCGCAGCCTGATGCTGCGCGGTGTGAACCTGGGGGGCAGCTCCAAGCTGCCGACCAGGCCGGACGGGGACAGTCGATTTCCCCAGTCCTTGCACAATCCCAAGGACGCATCCTTTGTCGGGCGACCCTTCCCCCTGGAGGAGGCCGACGAGCACTTCGGCCGCCTTCGTTCCTGGGGTTTCAGCTTCCTGCGCTTCCTGACCACCTGGGAGGCGGTCGAGCACGCAGGTCCGGGCATCTACGACGAGGCCTATCTCGATTACCTCGTCGCAGTTGTGAAAAAGGCCCAGGATTACGACATCTCCCTTTACATCGATCCCCACCAGGATACCTGGAGCCGCTTCAATGGAGGGGACGGGGCGCCAGCCTGGACCTTCGAGGTCGCAGGCATGGAATGGGCCAATTTTCCTGCAACCGGAGCCGCGATCCTGCAGTGCGAAAGCGGCGATTTCTACCCTCCCCTGATCTGGGGTACGAACGCGATAAAGCTGGCAGGGGCTACCATGTTTACCCTCTTTTTCGCCGGCACTGATTTTGCCCCCCAGCTCCTGGTGGAGGGGCAGCCGATCCAGGACTACCTCCAAGGTCATTACATCGAGGCCCTGCGGCAGGTCGCCCTTCGCCTTGGGAACCTGCCGAACGTCTTTGGCTTCGATACCCTCAACGAGCCCAACTCTGGCTACATCGGATGGAAGGACCTCTCGCAGCCCATGGCCATGGCCCGGATGGGCTTCAACCCCAGCCCCTTCGAGTCCATGCAGCTCGGAGACGGCAGCCCGAAGGAACTGGATTTCTGGAAACCGGGACTGCCAGCTGCAAAATCGACAGGGAAGCGCCTGGTCAATCCGAGCGGTCGCAGCGCATGGAAGGAGGGCCTGGGCTGTGTCTGGCGTCGGCATGGGGTCTGGGACCAGGGCTCCGACGGGAAGCCCCGTCTCCTCCGTCCCGACTACTTCGCCTCCCGGGGCGGCCATGCCGTGGACTTCAACCAGGACTACCTCCGGCCCTTCGTGAACCGCTTCGCGGCAGCCATCACCTCGGTGGCTCCCAAGGCCGCGATCTTTGTCGAATCCATGCCCGGACTGCCGGCACCCCGCTGGGGGAAGGACGATGCAGGTGGGATCGTCCATGCTCCGCATTGGTACGACCTCCTCCACATCATCACCAATGACTTCTGGTCATGGGTGGCCCTGGACGGAAAGGAAGGCAAGCTTGTCTTTGGCCGGCGGCGGATACGCCGGGCCCTCGCCGCCCACCTCGCTGCGGTCAAGGCCGAGGCGAAGGAGCAGCTCGGTGGCGTCCCGGTGCACGTCGGCGAAATCGGCATCAGCTTTGACATGCGGAAGGGGAAGGCTTTCAAGAGCGGCGACTTCAGGCTGCAGGCAGCCGCCATCGATCGCAGCTTCAGGGCACTGGAGGACAATCTTCTGGGCGCCACGATCTGGGACTACACGGCGGACAACAGCAACGAGGCCAAGGACAAATGGAACGCCCAGGATTTTTCCATCTGGAGCCGCGACCAGCAGTCCGATCCTGGGGACATCAACTCAGGAGGCCGCGCGCTCGAGGCAATCCTCCGACCCTATCCACGGAGGACGGCCGGCGAAGCCCTGAGCCTCTCCTTCGACCGCCGCAGCCGGAAGTTTGAGTTCGTGTTCCGGAGCGACCCCCTCGTCACCGCCCCGACGGAGATCTACCTTCCTGAGTTCCAGTATCCGCGGGGCTGCATCGTGGAAGTCTCCGACGGAAGCTTCAGTTTCGAGGGCACGCAGACCCTCGTCTA
>JBMOIK010000478.1:0-3147 GCA_049317365.1 Rectinemataceae bacterium
CCAAGTTCGGTTCAGAGCCCCAGCCCTTCGCCGCCCAGTCCTTTGACTGTGCCGCCATCGCTCTCAAGGCCATCGAGACCGCGGCTGTCGCAGCCAAGAAGCTCCCCGCCCGCGCCGATGTCACCAAGGCTGTCCGTGCCCTCAAGGACTTCCCCGGCATCACCGGTCCAGTCAACTTCAACGAAAAAGGCGACCTCGTGAAGGCCAAGTACTT
Source organism: Rectinemataceae bacterium (assembly GCA_049317365.1). GTDB lineage: Bacteria > Spirochaetota > Spirochaetia > Treponematales > Rectinemataceae > CAIJMU01. Next base: position 215 of record JBMOIK010000478.1, read on the forward strand.
CATCATCCAGGTCTCCTCGGGCGATCCCGCCCAGTGGTCGGCCAACAAGATCGACCAGACCCTCGAGATCGCACCTCCTCAGTGATTTCCTGACTTAGGGCTGCGGCCGGCGAGAAAAGCCTGCCGTAGCCCGCATCGGGAAGGGGAGAAGGGTATTTCGTTTCTCCCCTTCCCGATGCGCATCCGGAGCCTTTCCGGAAAACTGGAGAGCAGCGCGCCCCGCGCGCACAATCTACCCCATTACCAGGGAGGCCGCATGCGAAAGATACTGGCTTCGGAAGCCTTGCGGGAAATCCTCCTGCCTCTTGGCAGGATGGCCTTGTTCGTTGTCGGGGCGGGAGCCTTGTTCTCCGCCATCATGTTCGCGCTCGCCTTCCTCGCCCAGGGTTCCGGTGCGGACAAGCTTCTTCTCGAGACCCACAAGATGGGCATCCTGGCATACACGCTCGGACAGCTGCCCCAGGTCCTCATCGACGGCATGACCCTGGGCTTTGTCTATGCCGCGATAGCCCTTGGCTATACGATGGTCTACGGTGTCCTTGAGTTCATCAACTTCGCCCATTCGGAGATCTTCGCAATTGGCGCCTTTGTGGGTGTCGAGTTCCTTATTTTCATGGACAGGCTTGGTGTCCTCGCCGCTGCGGGCCCCCTGGGCTCGTATATGTACCTCGTGCTGGCCCTCGCCGTGGCGATGATCGCCTCCGGCTCGGTTGCGGTGCTCATGGAGAGGACCGCCTACCGGCCGCTGCGCAACTCGCCGCGCCTGGTGCCCCTCATCTCCGCCATCGGTGTTTCCTTTGCCCTCCAGGATGTCATCCGCATGGTGGAGAGCCTTACGACCGGGCAGTTCTACCGGGTCATCCCGACCTTCGGAAACTTCGACGAGCGGGTGGCCCTTTTCAGCATCCCCACCGGCGGAGACCCGATCGCGGTCAACATCCAGGTCAAATCGATCGTGGTGATAGTGGCAGCCGTGCTGATGCTCGTCGCCCTCAACTACATCGTCAACGCCACCAAGATCGGCAAGGCCATCCGCTCGGTGGCCCAGGACCGCACCACTGCCGCCCTCATGGGCATCGGCGTCAACGGCATCATATCCTTCACCTTCCTCATAGGCGGTGCCCTCGGCGGGGCTGCCGGTGTCCTTTACGCCCTCAAGTTCACGCGAATCGATCCCTTCGTCGGCTTCATGCCGGGCATGAAGGCCTTTACGGCTGCCGTCCTGGGCGGCATCGGCAACCTGACGGGCGCCCTCCTCGGAGGCATCTGCCTGGGCATGCTCGAGAGCTTCGCCGGCGCCTACCTCGGCACCTTCACCATGGGACGCTTCGGATCGGAATACAAGGACATCTTTGCCTTCCTGATCCTCATAATCGTCATCATATTCAAGCCTTCGGGACTGCTCGGCGAGCAGGTCTCGCAGAAGGCTTAAGGAGGCGCCGCGATGAAACCAACACTGCGCGAACGGCTTGGCGGTCTCCTGGCCTTCTGCAACAAGGGAAGCAATCCCTACTGGCTGACCGGGGGATTGATCATCCTCGGTTTTGTCCTCGTCTACCTGAGCCCCCGCTCGATACCGGCCTTCCTCCTCTTTGTCGGCGGTGCCTCGCTCGCCTACTTCCTCGATATGAAGAAGCCCGCCCGGCTGGCTTTTGCCGTGCTGGTAGCCATCGTCCTCGTGCCCATCCTGGGCGCGCGGAACATCTTCTACCTCGAGGTGATCTTCCAGATCGCCGTGTTCTCGGCCCTTGCCCTCGGACTCAACATAGTGGTCGGTTTCTCGGGCCTCCTCAATTTCGGCTACATGGCCTTCTATGCAGTCGGCGCCTACCTCTGGGGCTTTTTCGGCTCGCAGCAGCCCTTCCTCCTCCACGAGATACCCGGCACCGCGCCGCCCGGGACACCCTTCTTCCTGGCACCCGACTGGTTCTATCTTTTCATATTCCTTGGAATCATCGTCGCGGCCATCGTGGGGCTCATCCTGGGACTCCCTGTACTTCGCGTCCGGGGCGATTACCTGGCCGTCATAACTCTGGCCTTCGGCGAGATCGTCAGGCAGCTCCTCAACAACCTTGACAAGCCCCTCAACCTGACCAACGGCCCCCAGGGCATCAGCCCCATCCAGAAGCCGACCCTGACGCCCGAGGTCGTCGCCTTCTTCAACCAGATATTCGAGCCCCTGGTCGGCCGGCCGGTGACAGCGAACCAGTTCTATAACATCCTGTTCTACCTCATCGCCGTCGCGGTGGTCATCTTCGTGATCATCATTACATTCCGCCTCGACGACTCGAGGATCGGGCGTGCCTGGACGGCCATCCGCGAGGATGAGCTGGCGGCCAGCGCCATGGGCATCCCCGCCAACAAGCTCAAGCTTGGGGCCTTCGCCGTGGGTGCCTCCTTCGCAGGCGCCATGGGCGTCCTCTTCGCTGCCAGCCGCACCTTCATAAGCCCGGAGTCCTTCACCTTCCTGGCATCGGTCAATGTGCTGACCATGGTCATCCTCGGTGGCATCGGCTCGATACCGGGCGTCATCGTCGGCGCGGTGGTCGTGACCATCCTCAACCTCCAGGTGCTCCAGAGCATCTCGCTCTGGCTGGCCCAGCTCCGGCAGAGCGACGCCTTCATCCCCATCATCAACTTCCACTAGAAGGACCTCTCCAACCAACTGGACCCTTCCAAATACCAGCGCCTGGTCTTCGGTATCATCCTCGTACTCATGATGATCTACCGGCCCGCGGGCATTCTTCCTGCAGGGCGCAGGAAGCGGGAACTCACGCACGTCGATTCGGTGATCGACGACGAGGTCGACTCCAGCATCGGTGCATCCTCAGGTACCGCTCCGAAGGGGAAGGAGGATGGCCATGTCTGAGTCCTCCCATGTCCTCGAAGCCAAGGGTGTCGTCAAGCGCTTCGGTGGCCTGACCGCTGTCAAC
>JBMOIK010000479.1:0-3141 GCA_049317365.1 Rectinemataceae bacterium
GCACAAGGCAGGGGTTGGAAACCGACTGGCCGAGCTCGCCGGCGTCCGACCAGAAAAAGGAGGAATCCAGGAGCGTCACCGGCTCGGACCAGGCGACAGCGTCCGCACTCGTCCGCAGTTCGATGCGGGACTTCCAGCTCGGCCGCCGGGGAAGCATCTGCATCGGCAGGGCGAAGGGTCGGTAGCGCTCGTAGGCCAGGATGTAGCCTTCCTTGACCCTCCGCACGAAGGGACGCATGCCCCAGGTAAGGACCCGACCCCGGGGTTCCCAGGACAGGCCGTCATCCGACTCGTAGCGCCGGAGCCCGAAGGCGTCATGGGCGAAAAGCATCCAATTGTGCCCAGGCGTCTCGTGGGGGAAGAGAAAGGTGGGATCGGCCAGGACCGGCGAAGGCCAGGGCGGCTCGATGAGGGGGAGGCCTGGATCTTCCCAGCGTAGGGCGAGGAACTGTCCGATCGTCATGGTGGGTTTCCTTTCGGGTTTGTGACTTGTGGTGATGGGCCGGTGCCGGCGTAGCCGCCACCGGGGGCGCTGGACCGGTCGCTGGGGACTGTCTGCCGGTCGCGGCCGGGGCTCAGCTGGCCGCAGGCGGCCATGATGAGGGAACCCTTGCGGCTGCGGGTCCTTACCTGGCAACCCTCGGCCTCGAGGAGGGCGGCGAAGGCGGCGACTTCCGCATCGGTGGGGGCCCGCGCCAGGGGCCGCGAACCGGGATTGTAGGGGATCAGATTGAACATGGCGCGGGCCAAGCCGAGGCCCTCACCACGGCCGCGCCCAAGGGCGGAGGCGAAGGCAGCAGCCGCCCTGGCGTCGGCGGGCCCGTCGTTGATGCCCGGGAGAAGGCACCAATTAAGCGCAAGCACGAAGTTGCGCCTCCCGGGGTAGGCTGCCAGGGCGGCAGCGAGGGCGGCGAGGCCCGTGCGCCCGTTGGCCGGCATGAGGCGCGACCGCGTCTCGTCGTCGGCCGCATTCAGGCTGAGGGACAGGTTGAGGCGCCTGTGGCCGCGCTCCCGCAGCGCCTCGATGCCGGATACGATGCCCGAGGTGCAGACCGTGATCCGCTCCCAGGAGAACCCGAGGCCGCGCCGCTCGGTGAGCACCTTCAATGCTGCAAGGAGGTTCTCGAGGTTGTCGAGGGGCTCCCCCATTCCCATGAACACCACATTGCCTGGCTCCCAGCCAAGGAGGACGCGCGCGGTGACCAGCTGGGCCACGATCTCGGCCGCATCAAGGTCGCGGACCAGCCCACCATGTCCGGTCTCGCAGAAGGAGCAGGCCATGCGGCAGCCCACCTGGGAGGAGAGGCAGATGGTCGCACGCTTCCGTCCGTCAGGGCGCGGCGGCATTGGAATGAGGACGCATTCGACCTCTGCGCCATCCCCGCAGGCCATGACCGCCTTGACTGTCGCGCCGAACTCCCCCTCTTCCTCGACGCAGCGCCGCACTTCGAGGAGCTTCACCCCAAAGGCACTTTCGTAGGCAGCTACGGACCTTTCAGCGAGACCGAGCCCTTCGAGGTCGAGTCGGCCGCGCTCGAAGGCCCGCGCATAGACCCTGCCCGCCACGCCCCGCCCCGAGGGAAGGGTGGCCACCTGGGCTTCGAAGCCCGCAAAGCTTAGTCCGAGCACGTCGCTCTTCATTACTGCCACGGTTCCATTGTCGGCGCTGGAGGCCCGCGACGCAACATGGCTGCCCCGCTTCGACCCCCATGATCCGCAGTGGCTTGCGGAAAAAACCGCCAGCCGACAGAATCGCGCATGCCTCCCCTCCTCCTCGCCCTCGTGGCCATCGGCATCTGGAGCAGCCTCGCGCTCCTCACTACCCTCGTCGCGGGACTGCCGCCCCTCTTCTCAACTGGTGTGGCGCTCTGCATCGGCGGTCTCGTGGGCCTGCCAGGAGTCCGCAACTGGAGGCTGCCTCCCTTTACCTTCGCGGTCGGGGTCGGAGGCATCTTTGGCTACCATGCCCTCCTCTTCGCCGCCTTCTCCCTCGCACCGGCAGTCGAGGTCAATCTCCTCAACTACCTCTGGCCCCTCCTGATCGTGCTGCTGTCACCACTGGTCCTCCGGGGACTCAGGTTGACCCCGCGCCATGTGGCAGGTGCAGTGGCGGGGCTTTCGGGAGCTGTGCTCATTGCCACGGGGGGAGGACCGATAGGGGCAGTTGCAGACGGCCATCTTCCAAACCAGCTCGCCGGCTATCTTCTGGCGCTGGCCGCAGCCCTCGTGTGGGCCCTCTACTCGCTCATGACCAAGCGCCTGCCGCCCTTTCCCACAAGCGCCGTCGGCGGATTCTGCCTCGCCTCGGGGCTCCTCTCGCTCGCCCTGTTCCGCCTCACAGGCGGGGCCGCTTTTGTCATGCCCCATCCAAGCCCGGGCGAATGGCTGGCCCTCCTCGCCCTCGGCATCGGTCCCATGGGAGCAGCCTTCTTTGCCTGGGATGCGGCGCTGAAGCGGGGCGACCCGCGCATCATCGGCTCCCTCGCCTATCTCACGCCCCTCCTGTCGACCATGAACCTTGTGCTGTTCGGGGGAAAGAAGGTCGGGCCCCTGGCCGTGGTCGCCCTTGTCCTGATCGTCGGAGGAGCCGCCCTCGGAGCCCTCGGGAAACGCAGTCCCCGGAGGCCTTGATTCCGCAGCTGAACTCTGGTATTGACGGATTCCACATCGGTAACGGCGAGGTGCGAGTGTTTGTATAGGTGCTATGCGAGGGTCGAGACCGTGCAACTTGGGCAGATGCCCGTTATAAAGTATTGCGACGATTCGGCAAGGAAGCCCTGGGGCAGTTCCGGCAACGATGCCGCTTCGAGCCCGCCAAGGTCGACGACGCATCCGCAACTCCTGCAGGCGAAATGCGCGTGGGAGGAAACCTCCGCGTCGAAGCGCAGCTGGCTCCCGGTGATGGCGAGTTCCTGGGCGATTCCGGCTCCCACAAAAAGCTCGAGCGTGGAGTAGACGGTGGTGCGGGACAGTGTCGGCAGCTCGGGTGAAAGCTGCCTGTGGATGGCATCGGCCGAGGGATGCTCGCGGGTAGAGGCCAAGGCCTCGTAGATGCGGAGTCGCTGGGGCGAGGGCTGGATTCCCTTTTCACGAAGAAAGCTTGCTGTGTTCAGGAGGCCCCCGATCGGCGCTGCCGTGGGG
>JBMOIK010000480.1:0-3140 GCA_049317365.1 Rectinemataceae bacterium
TGATCGCGGAACCACTTCGGCTCGAGATCTTCCGTACCGCCCTCCTCCACGACATCGGCCTCCTCGGTACCGTGGCCATGGAGGACATCCAGCGTGCCAGCTCCTGCCTGTACCTTGACGGCTGCGATGACGATCATGCGGAATTCGGGGCGCAGCTGGTGAGCTTGTTCCCCGACTGCACCCGGTCTTCGGAATGGATCAAGCACCACCACGAGCGCTACGACGGCACAGGCTATCCCGATGGACTCCGTGGCACCCGCATCCCCCTCGGCTCGCGTATCATCAGTGTCGCCGACACCTGGGACCGCCTCCTCTTCGCAGAGGGCCTCGACCCAGGGGAGGCTCTCACGAAGCTCGAGGAACTGGCGGGAAGTGTGCTGGATCCGCAGCTTGTGGAAGCCTTCCTGGGCTTTGCTGCGGCGGAATGTGCCGCCGGGGACAGATTCGGGCAGGAACGCGCCCTCCGGGAGCCGGCCTGACCGAAGGCCAATCCCCATCGGGGACTTACGAGAAGTAGCGCTCCAGCGCCATACGCCAGGGCAACACGAGGATGCCGTCGTGGACCTCCAGCATGCCCACGCGGGCGATGCAGACGCGCTCGGCGTCCGGGAACTCGGCGGCGAGGGTCTTTCGGGCTTCCGAATAGGTAACGACAGGCATAGCTAGACCTCCACGAGCATGACGCCACGATCGCGCGCGGCTGCCTTCAGGTCCTTCCGCTGACAGCTGATGTCCAGAGTGTCGCCCTGGAACTCTGCGAGAAACACGGCTTTACGCGGCAGCGACGGTGCCCTCAAGCGCTACGGTGCCCTCAGGCGCTACGGTGCCCTCAGGCGCCTCGGCGCGTATGGGCGCCGACACGAAGGCGGCGTGGCGGCGGCCTCGGAATGCACCGCCGCAGAGCCGCTATTTGCCGCTGCCGAAGCCGTCCAGCGCGCCCTTGGCCGCGATGATGATCGAGTTGGACCACTTCATGTTGTTCTGGACCGAAGCGAGGGCTGGCCTGACAATGGGGTTCTTTGAGGATGCAGCCGCTTCGATGGCCGCCTTGACCATGCGATTCCGCACCACATCGGAAACTCCGCCCATGACATCGGTGTTGAGGCCCATGAGGAGGTTGCTGATGACGACAGCCGCCGAGTCGACGCCGTTGACGCCGAGGGCCAGGAGTCCGAGGATGCGTTCTTCCTCGTCAAAACCGTTGACATAGGACAGGTATTCGAGGGGCACGGCTTCGACCGACTTCCCTCGCAGCTGGATGAGTCCGGTGAGCGCTACCTTCCTGAGCTTCGAGAAGTCCTTGGCCTCTGTTTTCTGGTTGGCATCGTACTGGGCATGGCCGCAGGAAAGGCCAAAGACTGCCGAAGCGACCTTGCGCTCGGTGCTCGCCTTGGAGGCGAGTTCGAGTTCCAGCGCCAGGCACTTCTTCACTGGATCCTCTTCCCAGAGGATGACCTGGACGACGTCAGTGGGATCCTCGGTGATGTCCTTGAGGGAACGGAGGGCCTGGGACCTTACCCGCTGCGAGTACCAGCCCTGGGAGGCAAAGAAGACGGGAGAAAAACCGCGTATGTCCTTGAGGTCACCCAAGGAGATGATGGAGGCATAGGCTATCTTTTCTCCGCCTTCCGCTCCGCCCACGGAGGGCCCCATATTGAGGTTGCGGAGGAGGAGGGAGATCTTCTCGGCGTAATCGGTCGCGTGGACTTTCCCGAGGGACATGAGGCACTCGGCACGGACGAGGGGATCGTCGATCTGCTCGACAGCCTGCCACAGGAAGACCGCCGCGTCGCCGTATTTATAATCGCCGAGGGAGGCGGAAACAAAGCGGAGCGTGTTGCAGTAGAGGGCCTTTTCCGAGGATTCCTTGTAGGCCTTCTGGGAGTTGAGGAGGTCGACGAAGGCCTCGGCCAGGATGGGTGCGACACCTCGGTCTTCCAAGGCAATAAGGTTCCTTAGGGCGGCTGACTTGTCCTGGAGGCTCCGGGAGTCGTGGTAGATGTTGCGGTAGACCTCGAAGGTCTCATCGCCAAAGGCCAGGGGCGAAACCACAAAGGCGAGCGTAGCGATGATCGCGGGTAGAAAAACGTTTCTTTTCATTCGGGAACCTCCAGGTATCAGTGGAAGCCTCCTGGATTCTAGGCTTCCCTCGCTTGGAGTGCTGCAACAAACGGGCCAATCAGGGGAGAATTATCTATTTTTCGAGCAATTCGAAAAAAAAGGGCAAGTCATTAACAAGCATTGATTTAGCTAGATATCTATTCTTTTCCTGGCGCAGAGAGCTCCTATCTGATCTCCTTGGGAACTCCCGGAATCCGAGAAACCGCAATACTGAGAGAAGCGCGAGCAGGAAACTATCAATATGAGAGGCCAAGCCCGGATCTCCGTCGCCTAGACCCGCGCCTCGTAGAGGTTATCCCTGAAGCTGAACTCACAGGCAAAGCCGATGCCAGCGGTATCGAAGCGCAGAGTGCCTTCGAGCTGCTCCGAGCACAGGCTCACGACGCTATGCAGTCCGATGTGCTTCAATTTCATGAGCTCGAAGTCCGCTGGCACCCCGATGCCCCGGTCGGCGATCCTGATCGTGATGGTCTTCGTCGCGTCGATCCCGAGGCTGATTTCCAGGTAGGCTTCCTCGCCTGATGGATAGGCATGATGGAGGCTGTTCCCGATGAGTTCGCAGAGGATCAGGCCGCAGGGAATGGCCGAGTCCGCAACGACGATCACGTCCTGAAGTTCGGTGACGAGCTTCAGCCGGCCTCCATGTTTCTTCCCCAGTTCGGTTGCCAGTTCCAGGATGTAGGTCCTGAGATTGACGCGGGAAAGATCCTTCGCCTCGAAGAGCTTCCGGTTCACGATGGCCAGGGAGAGGATGCGCTCCTGGGTGTCATTGATCGCCTCAGAGAGCCGCGGGTCATCCAGGGCCTCCTCATGGAAGTGCAGTATGGCCGAGATGATCTGCATGTTGTTGTTGGCACGGTGGTAAAGTTCGTTGATGAGGGCTTCTTTTTCGCGGAGGAGGTCTTGCAAGGCCCCCTCGCCCAGCTTGCGCTCGGACACGTCGATGATCGCGATGCGATAGCTCGAGTCCGCCAGGGAAACGCTGTTTGTCTGGAGGGCGGCCCAGAAGACCGTCCCGT
>JBMOIK010000481.1:0-3139 GCA_049317365.1 Rectinemataceae bacterium
CTTCAGCCGAGGTGGCGCAAACGGATATGGCTCCTCTTCTCGATCGTGTTTTTCCTTCAGCTCATCCTCGGAATCGCTGGCCTGGGCATGTTCCTCATGTCGGGAGAGCTCCATCTCCCCATTCCAGCCCTCATCCTCGCCGGCCCCCTCTACCGCTGGGAATTCTCCTTCATGCCCATCCTTTTCGCGGCATCGATGCTCGCCCTCGGTCCGGCCTGGTGCAGCTATCTCTGCTATTTCGGAGCCTGGGACGGAGTGGCCAGCCGCGCGAGGAAGGCGCCTGCGCCCTTCACGAAATGGCGGAACCCGATAAGAATCGCGATCCTCGTGGCTGTCTTCGGGGCAGCTCCAGCGATGAGGGTACTTGGCGTTCCTCCCCTGGTGGCGACATGGGCAGGAGCCGCGTTCGGAATGGGCGGGATCGCCGTGATGTTGCTTGTCTCGCGGAAGTCAGGGGTCATGGCGCACTGCGTCGCCTGGTGCCCGCTCGGCCTGGTCGCGAACACCGTAGGGAGGGTCTCACCCTTCAGAGTGGGGTTCTCGGACGGCTGCACGAACTGCATGGCCTGCACCACAGCCTGCCGCTACGACGCCCTCGGCAAGGCGCAGGTCATGGCCCGGAAGCCGGGCTCGACCTGCACCCTCTGCGGTGACTGCATCGCCAGGTGCAGGCATGACAGCATCGGCTATCGCTTCCTGGGTCTGTCCCCGGAGTCGGCCAGGCGTGCCTTCATCGTCACAGCTGCCGTCATGCACACGCTATTCATCGGTATTGCGATGACCTGAGGCCGGGCGCATCTGCGAGGAACTGTCTCTAGGGGTCCTGCCATCAGAGGATCCTGCGAGACGCACGGATCCCCGCCTCGCACTCGCGGTCTTCGAGGATCACCACCTGCTGGGCAAGCGAATGGTTCATGCAGTCGTGCGTAATGGGGGCCGAGCCCCTATGTCGAGGTCAGTAAAAAGCAGGGCTTTCCCGCGGGCTGCGGGCGGGTCAGGCTTCGCCCCTAACTGGCGCGTTCCCGCGGACGCGGCTCCCTGGATCCTGTCAGGGAAAGGACAGAGGAATGCCGTAGCGGCAGCTTAGCGCCAGATAGTCGCTCGTGAGCCTGGTCAGGTCGATCATGGCCAGCAGGTTGAAGGGATCGCCCGGCTGTACCGACAATTGTGCCTGTTTGGTCATGTAGGTCGCCTTGATAGTAAAACCAGCCACTCTGATCAGACCAGAAGCGCCGAACCCAATTCCGCCGCCCGAAAAAAGCATATCCGCGCCTACGCCGAGGCCTATCATCGGGAAAAGTGTAAGCACCGCCCCGGTTCCCGCGCAGCCGATGATATCCGGGTCGTAGATAGCGACAGGCGTTTTCAGGTCAAGGCTGCTTGATCCCGGGCTCGATTCCAGGTATGCCAATCTGCCATTGCCCGCATAGGCCGCCACGGTGTCGACATATATCCTGAGAAAACTACCGAGGGGAATTGAAAGGCCAATGCTCGCACCCAGGGCCGTGGCTGGATAATACTGGATGAACTTCCCCTGGATGGGACTGCCGATAGTCTCAGCCAGGTAGCCGGATTCCAGACCGAAGCCGGAAAAAAAGCCGCCTTCGATCTCGATGCGCTCTTTCATGACAACCGGCTGAGAGGGCATTCCCGTATCCACTCGCGGAGGCACGGCAGGAGTTGCCGGCAGTGGCGCGGGTTTGTCCGATACTGTCGACTGAGATGCGGCCACGGGAGGCGTTTCAGTTGACGCTGCCGATACAGGCTGGGCGCCGCGGCTCCTGCAAGAGCCGCTGTGCCTGTAGGAGCCGCGGCTCCTACAGGCGCCGCGGCAGCCACCACCGGGGCAGGACCCGCGAGGAGGGCATCTCCGAAAAACTGATTGTACACCGCTGGTATCTGCCTGCCTGCCGATACCCTGCTCACCCCGGCTCCAGTACGCTTGAAAACCTCTGCAATTTCGAGACCCGGAGTCTCCAGGTTTTTGAGCAACTCGCCGGTGAAGACTCCGTTCCTCCCCTGGCCATCCTGGGCGATGCTCCCCGCGCTTGTCGCGTATGCGACGATGCTCCCCGAGGGCTGGCTGCCAGCGACGCTGAGTCCGCGCCCTCCCGCGCTCCTTCCCCAGGTGAAGGGATTGTCCCTGCAGGCGTCCAGGACGACGATGTTGAGGCGGTTCCTGGCCCCGCCGAGGATATCCATCACCGACTGGGCCGAAAGGGCCTTGGACTTCAGGAAAGCCTCGGCTGCAATGGAAGTATCGCTCGGGATGAGATAATTGATCCCTCCAGATTGCACGCCATGACCCGCGAAGAAGAAGAATCCTATGGCGTCGGAGGAGCCGCCAAGACGGTTGCCGAGCTTGATGACGCCTTCTTCCATGGCGGGCAGATCGGCGTCCTTTAGAAGCTCTACGGTGAAGCCGATACGCACGAGCGCGGCAGCGATGTCCTCGGCGTCGTTGGCGGGATTCCTGAGGTCGCCGATTCCCGTGTAACTGTTATTGCCTATCACCAAGGCAAAGCGCTGGATATCGGAGGCGGCGGCGAGAATCACGGGTATAATGAAGGCTAAGAGGAAGGCAAGGAAGCGTGCGGGAGAACCTTTCATTCTGATGGCCTCCAAGATGAGCTGGATAAATCATACAGCGGTCAAGTCCCGCTGTCCAATTCCGCATCGTGAAGCGGGCAGAAGGCTTGGCTATACGATGTTGAGCAAGCCCGATACCTCAAACCGGTTCAAAGAGATTCTGTTGACCGATTATCCATTCCTCGCCGACCTGGACATGATTACCGCCCAGCAATTCCCCATGGCACAGAAAAGGCCATCCAGAGTCCGGCTCTGGACACCAGCCATGGCAACAAGCAGCAACGAGATGGCTCTGGTCATGGCGACTCCTTGGCTCCCGTGATATCTTTATCCCGAATGGATAGGGAATACCAGACTGGCAGGAGTGGTTGATGAACGAAGCTCTGGCAAACCAGGCCGGAGCTGTCGCGACCCTTGCCAGCCCCAAGCTGGGACCATCATGGAGAACTTCAGCATTGGGAGGGATCAAGGGAGGCCGATCGGGGGGCGACCCCCTGTCGGGCCCCTCTGGTCCACGCGGCGGTCCTCCACGTCCGATAAGCACTGCCCG
>JBMOIK010000482.1:0-3136 GCA_049317365.1 Rectinemataceae bacterium
CCCCGCCCGCCTTTCTTGACCGAAGAGGGGGGATCTTGGCCGAAACGATACTGGTACCCGCTGGAGCTGGCGCTTCGGCAGCCGCAAAAAGCGCCCGACGCAAGCCTTTCCGCCATCGCCTGGCCAACGCGCTGACGGGATACGCCTTCACGGCACCGGCGATACTCCTGATGTTTCTGCTGGTAGTCATCCCCGTCGGTTACACGATCTACCTCTCGCTCTTCGACACGAGCCTGACCAAACCCGTACCCCTGTTTTTTGGCCTCAAGGGTTTCCAGAAGCTCTTCAAGACCCCTATCGCCCTCATGGTGATCCGCAACTCCCTCCTGTGGACAGTATTGGTCGCATTTTTCCAGTTCGCCCTTGGCCTTGCCACAGCCCTCGTGCTGAACCGGACCTTCAGGCTCCGCTGGCTCGCCCGGAGCCTCATCATCATCCCCTGGGTCATACCCGGAGTGGTGGCCGGCATGGTGTGGAGGCTTTTCTACGACGCCCAGTTCGGCTTCCTCAATTCCGCCCTCACCCGACTGGGTTTCGGCAAGGTCCAGATCGACTGGCTTGGGCTGCCCGGGCTGGCGATGGCCTCGGTGGTGGTCGCGGCCATCTGGAAGGGCTTTGGTTTTTCCATGCTGATGTATCTCGCTGCCTTGCAGGGCGTACCCAAGTCGCTCTATGAATCGGCGGAGATCGACGGGGCGGGAACCCTCCAGCGTTTCCTCTACATCACTCTTCCCTCGATAGCCAGCGTCATACGCACTACCCTCCTCCTGACCTCGATCTGGACTTTCAACTACTTCGAGATCATCTATGTCATGACTGGAGGCGGGCCCATCAGGTCCACGCACATCGCGCCGACCTACATCTACGAACTAGCCTTCACCAACTTCAATTTCGGCAACGCCTCGCGCTTCGCCGTCCTGAGCTTCCTGCTGGTAAGCGTGCTGAGCATCCAGTACATACGCATTATCTTTAAAAGGGAGAGGCTGTGATGGCCCGCGGACACCTACGCAGGAGGGAAAGCCTCGCCCTGAGGCTGATCTGGGGAGTGGCCCTCCTCGTCATCCTCTCTTTCATCCTGTTTCCGATAACGCAGATGCTGTCGACAGCCTTCAAGGGCCAGACAGAGCAATTCTCCTTCCCTGTCAGCTTCCTTCCCAAGCAGTGGACCTTCATCAATTTCGAACAGGCCCTGCAGTACAAGGCCTTCCTGCGCTATTTCCTCAACAGCCTCGCGGTGTCCTCGGTCACCACGGTCGTGGCCGTGATCATCTCCCTCCTCGGTGCCTACGGCTTTACGCGGCTCCAGTTCCCGGGCCGGAAATTCTTCCTGGCCATGATCATCTTCAGCCAGATGTTCTGCCTCGCCGCGATCATCATTCCGATCTACAGGATCCTGGCCGCCCTCCACCTCATCGATAGCTACTTCGGACTCCTCGTGGCCTACCTGACCTTCTCGGTACCCATCGGCGTCTGGCTGCTCCGGAGCTTCCTCATGAGCGTACCCGTCGAACTCGAGGAAGCTGCCCTGGTCGAAGGCGCCACCAAGTTCGAGGCCTTCCGGAAAGTCGTCGTACCCCTCCTCAAGCCAGGCATCGGAGCCACGGGAGCCTATGTCTTCTTCCTGACCTGGCAGGAGTTCCTCTTCTCCCTTGTCATCATGACCGGCAAGGAGCATCGCACCCTTCCCGTCGGCATCATGGATTTTGTCGGACAGTACGAAACCAATTGGGGCAACCTCATGGCTTCCTCGATTCTGGTCGTGCTGCCTGTCCTTGTCATCTTCGTTTTCATCCAGCGACAGCTCATCGCGGGCCTCGTCGAGGGCGCAGTCAAGGAATAGGAGGAACTCCGCATGACCCCCAAGCAACGCCTGATCACCACCCTCGACGGAGGAAGGTCCGACCGTCTCCCTGTCACTACCCATCACGTCATGCCCTATTTCCTCGAAAAATACATGGGGGGCATTTCCAACGATGCGTTTTTCGACCACTTCGGGATGGACCCCATCCGCTGGGTCTATCCACACCGGCCAGACACTGCCAAGGGCAATTATTACAATCCCGGGCAATCAAAGACGGGCTTCCTCGAAACGAGGCTGATCTCCTCGCCTGAATGGCACATCGAGATGGAGGACGCCCGGGCCGACGACGGCATCCAGAGGCATTTCACTTTCAACACACCGGACAGGACGCTGACGATGACCCTGGGCATCAACAACTACACCTCCTGGGTGACCGAGCCCCTGGTCAAGGAGAAGCGCGACATCGACATCATCGCCAGGTACGCCACCATCCCGCTCTGCGACGTGGAAGCGGTCAACAAGGAGGCCCAGGAGTTCGGCGACCGCGGCCTCATCCGCGGCCACATCCCCTGCTTCGACGTCTTCGGGCAGCCGGGATGCTGGCAGGACGCCTGCTGCCTCTTCGGCACTGAAAAGATGATCATGGAGACCTTTGATGACCCTAGTTGGGTCCATCAGTTCCTGGGCATCCTCCAGGCGCGGAAGCTGGGCTACATCGCCTCGATGAAAGGCGCCAGGTTCGACCTCAACGAACTCGGCGGGGGGGATGGTTCATCGACGCTGATCTCGCCCACGCTCTTCAACGAGTTTGTCGCGCCCTATGACTCGAAGCTCATCGCCGCAGCCCACGAGGCGGGCCAGCGCATCGTCTACCACACCTGCGGCGGAATGATGCCCATCCTCGAGGACATCGCCGCGATGAAGCCCGACGCAATGGAGACCTTCACCCCTCCGGAGATGGGCGCGGACGTGGACCTCAAGGAAGCCAAGCGCAGGATCGGCGACAGGGTCTGCATGATCGGTGGATTCAACCAGGTCCACTATTTCTCCGGCTGCGGAACCGAGGACACGCGGGCCTATGTCCGTCGCTGCTTCGCTGAGGCTGGAGAAGGCGGGGGCTATATCCTCGCGCCTTCGGACCACTTCTTCGATGCGGATCCCGATCTCATCATGGCCTTCGCCGATGAGGCAAGGAAATGCGTTTATTGATGACCACTATGGCGGTACCGGGCGGCTGAAGGATGCTGCCTGCCCGCTGCAGGGTGGGGGCCATCGGCCCCTCCGGTGCGAATCCGTGGAACTGGAGGGAATCGATGGCAGGATTGAAGAAACTCA
>JBMOIK010000483.1:0-3127 GCA_049317365.1 Rectinemataceae bacterium
CGCGCGACTGGGACCCCAGGTGCTCGAAGGCGAGGACCGGCAGGGCAGGACCCGGCAGCAAGGCTGTGGCGCGGGCGACAGGAGTGCCCGTGGCCTCTCCTCCTCCCCTCCCCTTCTGGCTTTCCGGATTGGTCAGGACTCCCACGAGCAGTGCCGTGGCAGCCACAGCCTTCAAGGCTGGCACCGCGATGTCCGGACTGCCGGCAAAGAGGACACGGAGCGGCTGGGCCATGGCCTACATCCTGATTTTCTTGAGGTAGGCCTGCACGGCGCGCTGCCGCCGCTTTTCGCCGAGGCGGTCGATGAAGAGCAAGCCTTCGAGGTGATCGTTCTCATGGAGGATGACCCGCGCCAGAAGCCCCGAAGCTTCCAGCGTAAAGGGCTTGCCGCGTGCGTTCCAGGCCCGGACCTTCACCGAATCAGCACGCCGCACATTCGTATAGAGGCCTGGCAAGGAGAGGCAGCCCTCTTCGTAATCGACGAGTTCCTCCGAAACAAGGAGGATCTCGGGATTGATGAAGACCCGGGGCTCGTCATCGTCGAGGCGGGTGACAAAGAGCCTGATGCCACGGTCGACCTGGGGAGCCGCGAGGCCGATGCCGCGTCCGTGTTCCATGGACTCGAGCATGGCGGCGGCGAGGGCCTTGATGTCGGCGTTCACGTCCTTGATCGGCTCGGCCTTGGCCCTGAGGATGGCATCTCCAGCCTCGCTGCCGAAGGTAACAATATCAAGCATTTCTCGCTCCGCTGGGAAAGTCATGGTAATCGGGCAGGATGAGGGTAGCGGTGAGGCCGCCTCCCCGTCAATTCAGGGGAGGGAGCTCAACCTTGTCGCCGACCTTGACCCCGACCTTGGCGAACCAGCCCTTCCCGACCTCGAGGGCGTAGCGCACCGAGTACTCGGAACTGATATCCGCCAGCGAAAAGGGCTTCATATCAGCCAGGCCTCGGATTGTCCCGTCGGAGGAGATCCAGGCTATGGAAAGGGGCGCCTCGGTGTTCTTCATCCAGAAGACGAGGACCTGGTCCTTGTCGAAGGAAAAGAGCATGCCCTTCCCTTCGGGCACCGACTTCCTGAACATGAGCCCCTTTGCCTGCTGGTCTGCAGTGAGGGCGAGCTCGGCAGTTACAGTCGCCGGACCTACCTTGAAGGTCGCTGTCCTCAGGGTGGGATTGGGCGTCATCGCTATGCCGTCGGCCGCATCAGCCTTGCCCGCGCAACCGAGCGCAGTGGCCAGAACCAGGACCCCGATGCCAATCAGCGAGTATTTTCCGCCCACCCTCACGCTCCTTTAGAATAAAAACAGGGTCCCGCAAAGGACCCTGCCTGGTTTCCTGTAAAACTACTCAGTACCCTACTGCTTCACAACCCTACTACTCAGCAACCCACTACTTCATTACCCAGCCTGCTGTAAGGTTGATCCGTAAAAATCTGGCTTAGCGCTAGGAGCGACGAAGCTGAGGCAGCGACAACGCGATCAGCCAGATTTTAAGGATCAATAGCCGCCACGGGATTCGCGGGGTTTACGGGCCTTCTTCAGGAGTTTCCTCACGAGGGCCTTCTTTTTGCGGTTGGCGATGGTGGAAGGCTTCTCGAAGTACTCGCGCTTCTTCCACTCGCGGATGATGCCCTCTTTCTCGACCATGCGCTTGAAGCGCTTTATGGCCTTCTCGAGCGGCTCGTTCTCGTCCACGACTATCTGCTTGATAAAAATCACCCCCCTTCAAAAGCGAGGGGATCATTGCCCGGGCGGATGGCGGCTGTCAATCGGGGGTGGCGCTGGCCTGGCCTGCGACTTCCGGCAAACCCCAGAGAGTGCCTCATAGCTTGAATTAATATTTATATACGTATTAAAGTATAAATATCCGAGGAGGCAGCCCATGTTGGTCGATGCGAGGAAGATTGTTCCCATAACACGTCTTCAAAAGGAATTAACCCAGCAGATTCGGAATTTGTCCGCGTCAGGTGAAGCTCTGTTTGTTCTCAAAAACAACATTCTGGAGGCCGTCATTGTACCCTTTGCCGAATATGAACACTTGATGGATCTGCAGGAGATGTTCGAGTATTTCGAGATTGACGACATTGTCCAGAAACGGATCACAGGCTACGACCTACAGAAGAATATTCCCTGGGAAGAGCTGCGATAAGCATGCCGTATCGGATTGAATTCATCCGGGAGGCAGCACAAGACTATCGGGAACTGGATGGAAGCCTAAAGGCAATGGTAGACAAGAAACTTGAAGAGCTTTCCAGCAATCCTTTTTTGGGAGCAAGGCTTGGGAATAAATTCACTATCGACCTTAGCGGATACTTCAAAACCTACGTGAACTCCAAACGCCACAGGATCATGTACAGGCTGATCACTCCAGAAAATATAGAAATAGTTGAGATAGGGGGTATGGGAAAACGGGACAAGGAAGAAATATTCAGGGTGATAGGAAAAAGAATGCAAAAGAGGAAGTGAGAGGAGGTTTCAGCCTTCGCCTGGGCGATGAGGATGCGGTCGAAGGGGTCGCCGTGGATGGCCGGGAGTGACTCGAGGGCGATGACGTGCCTTTCGCGCAGCGACAGGCCGACCGTTGCGGGCGATGACCACCTCATCCCCTTCCTCGTTTTCAAGAAGGGCGAGCAGTTTTGAAAAGGTCGCTTTTGCTTCCAGAACATTGACTTGGCACATGGCTGCCCTCCATCTGGTCAAACCTGACAAAGGTCATGACAGCGCGGTGGGAGCGGGAAGCTAGAGGGAAGGCGGAAAGGCGCATTGAGCATTTGCAAGTCCGCCTCTATGGCAATACGAGAAGCAGGAGGGCAAGCTGGATGCGCTCGAAAAGCTCCGCTTCGGATTCGCCTTCCTCTCTGAGAAGCGGCGCGTCCACCGCGTAGACCTGTCGGCGCTCCCCAGGCCTGCATCCCCAATTGCTACGCTGACGACCTCTCCTTCCCCGAGTATTTTGCTGCCCTCGGCATCCGCTACTCTCGCACCGGCACCCTCGCCAAGGGCGCACCCTGCTGCGACACCCGCCTGGAGCGAATCAAACCCTGATCCTTGCTCGCGGTCTTTGCCTGCCCCCCAGCGAGGACATCGATACAGCAATAATTTCAGCCGCAACCAAATTTTCGGCAAAA
>JBMOIK010000484.1:0-3123 GCA_049317365.1 Rectinemataceae bacterium
GCGTGTCGGTGACGACGAAGAACATCGCGGTCAACCACACGGTGACGACGACGGGAACGGGGCCGGTGAGCCTGCTTGCGACGGACAACACAGGGGGAACGCTGACGATCGTGGCGGCAGGCGGCATCGTGGCGAACAACGACGTGGTACTGACGGCGACGGGCGGGATCTCGACGGCGGGAGCGGTGACGACGAACGCTGATGCGGCGCCGGTGACGTACACAAGCGCGACGGTGCTGACGGGAGCGGTGGCGGTCAGTACGAAGGGCGGGACGGATACGGGGTCGAACGTGACCTTCTCCTCGACCCTGAACGGTGCCTACGCGCTCGTCGTCAACGCCGGTCAGTCTCCTTTGAATTTCCTCGGCACTATAGGCAACAGTGCCCAGCCGACTTCCCTCACTGTTAGTAGCTCCGGCAAACTCATAATCGGCGCTTCCGCGACGACCAATATCAACGGCGACTTTACCCTCAATTCAATTGATCTTGACTTCCTCGCACCGCTTAGCGTCACAGGAAACCTTTCGATCTACACGAGGACCGGCGCGGAAACGATCGCACTCGGGACGGCGACAGGTGCCTCCATGGTCATCGATACCGCCGATCTTGCCAGCATCCTGGCTGCTGCGACCCTGGAGATCGGGAAATCGGGGACGCAGAGCGGCTCCCTCACTGTCCAGGGAGCCCGATTGCATGCTGCGGTCACTGGCCTTGGAAGCATGACCCTGAGTTCAGACTCTGGCGCCGGAACCATTGCCTTCGACAACTCAGGTTCCTTCGCCCTTGACCTCAACGGCAACAATGTGCCTCTAGTCGTGCATTCCGGTTCGGGGGGCATGACCTCGCAGGGCATTGTCAACGCCAGCATCATGGGCACAACTGGCACTGTCACACTTTCGACGAGCGCATCGACCCTGCCTGCCAATTTTGGTTCCGACATCGCGCACGCCATCACGCTGGCGGCAGGACTTGGCAACATCATCGTCGCCAATACCCTCCAGACTTCGGGGACCCGCGGCTCGATGTTCTTCCATGGCCTCGGCTCGCTATCTTTAGGCAGTATTGCGACGGGGAACCGCGACCTCACTATTGATACCGTCGCTGGTTCCTTCGACGCTACCTTCAATGGCCAGGTCGATCTCGGAGCAGGGACAGGTCTCGGATCCGGAAACCTTGTTCTGGCTCCTGCTGGCAAGATCATTATGGCCTTCGGGGGAAGCTCAGGGGCGCCCTCCATCCTTTCAGCCGGTTCTAACTGGACCTTCTCCTCCCCGATCGTAGTGAGTAACACTGCCTATCTGAGTGAAGGTGCAGGCACGGCAGGAAAGGCAATCTCCTTCGGTGTCTCTGCTACGATTAACGATGGGACTGCCGGAACCCATTCATTTGCGATCGACGCGGGCTCCACAAATCCTGCGACAGTATCCTTTTCTGCAGATATCGGTTCGCTTGCTGGCGGAAATCTCGGCTCCTTCACGGTGAGCAACGCCGATTCAGTGACCATCAAGAATGTCGGAACGGCCACGCAGGATGGCGTTACAGGTAGCTTCTCCGTGACAACCCTGACCAATGGCATAACCTGGACCGGTTCAAACTATCGGACCGGAAGTTCGCAGACCTGGTCGACACCCGCCGCGAAGTCACTGGCGACATCAGACGCCAACACCCTCTGGCTGACCCCGGGCAAGCTCAACCTCTGGGGAAGTTTCAACGCCACTGCCGCGAGCAACAAGACCATGAAGCTCCAGTCCAACGACCTCGGCCTCAACCCTGCGGGGGTTGCTGCCGTGGCGGCATTTGGCGCCTGGACCCTCGGGGCGATGAACGAACTCGATTTCCTGACTCAAGCCGCCGCGACTACCTCGATGAAGGTGGGTATTCCCACCATCTCTTCTGATGCCGCCAATGAATGGCACCTCGACCAAATGGAGTTGGCATCCTTGAACGTTGGGACCTTCTTCGCATCAAAAATTGTCTTCGGGCAAGCAGGGTCACAGGCTGGTGCCATCACGGTTCGTACGACCAACCTTTCGGCGACCAATAGCTCGGCTGGAATTGCCGTTGATCTGTTCTCCGACGCAACCGGGGGGTCGATTGTCTTTGATGATGATTTCGGCGGGACGCCTTCGTATGCACTCAACCTTGGCTCGGGGATCCTTCGGGCAAAGTCCGCGACTTCCATAACCTCGGCCAATGTAGCCAATAATTACGCGGAAATAAATACATCCGGATCAGTCAACATCGATGCGGTCTTGACAAGCATCGGAACTTCCGCCGGCCGGCCTTTGCAGGTACAGTATCAGACAAGCACTGTTGTAAATATCCAGAAGATACCGCCAACAGGAAAAACTGCTCCCAGTGGCGTCTGGATACAGGGTGTAGGAGGCTCGCTGACCCTTGGTGTTGTAAACACTACTGGACCAGTTGTCGCGGATGTGTATCTAGGTGGCAAGATCTACTTAACCAAGGACGTCAATACCTTTGGCCAGCCCCTCATCTACAGCCAACCCGCCTATCTGCGACCTGCATCCGGGACTCTCATCACCCTCGACACTTCACCTTCGGGCAATGTCACCTTCTCCTCGACACTTGATGAGGACGATGCCTTGGCGGTCAACGCTGGCACCAATAGCCTGACGATCAACGCAGGAACTGGAACTATCGCCTTCAATCAGCAGGTCGGTGGAGACCCGACCATTGCCCGCAGCGGAGAATCTGCCTTCCAGAACCTCACCCTGACCGGGGGTAACATTGCCTTCTCCAAGGGATTAAAGACCGCGAATGGAGGCCAGGTTGCAATCACCCATTCAGGTCTACTCACCATATCCGATGCCACGAGTTTGGCAGACAACGCTGTATGGGACTTCGATATAGCCGGGAGTTTTACAGAAAGCGGAACTGGAGCGGTATCCCTCGAGGGTGACATAATTACGCCCAATAAGGCGATAGCCTTCAACACGCCCGTAACCTTGACGGGTGCTGTCTCGATAAACAGCGGCGGCGGGAACATCGTCTTCGGCACGACGCTGAAGGGATCGAATTCGGGAACCGAGAACCTGACGCTGACAGCGGGGACTGGCAATGTGAGTTTCAGTGGCGTGGTTGGCGCCACGCGGCTTGGGG
>JBMOIK010000485.1:0-3118 GCA_049317365.1 Rectinemataceae bacterium
AGCCTTCGTCAGGGATAACGGCGACGCCTTTTCCCGCAGATGCGTGGATGGCCATGTCACCGGTTCGGCCTTCATAGCCGACCCTGCGATGGGGAGGATCCTCCTCGTACATCACGCGAAACTCAGGAAGTGGCTCCAGCCCGGCGGGCACTGCGAGGCGGGCGAGGCTGCCTTCGATGCATCGCGGAGGGAAGCGTTCGAGGAGACGGGCATCGTTGTGGGTCCGCCGCATTCCCTCCTTCCCTTCGACATTGACATCCACGCCATTCCAGCCCGGGCTGCCGAACTTGAGCACCTCCATCTCGACATCCGCTACCTCTTTCTCGTGAAGGAGTCGGAACCGCGCCCGAACGATGAATCCACGGAACTGGCCTGGCTGGATCTGGACGAGGCCCTGCGCCGCAATCCGGAACCCTCGATCGCACGCGCCGTGAACAAGCTCCGCAGTCTGCGAAGGGGCATGGACCATGGCTGAAGAGGGCAGCCCGCATGCCCGGAGAAAGCGCTACCGGGGCACACACCCGCGCCACTTCTCGGAGAAATACAAGGAACTCAATTTCCGGGACTTCCCCGAAGACCTGGCGAAGATCCTGGCGAGGGGAGCCACTCCCGCCGGCAGCCACCGACCGATATGCATGGCCGAGATACTCGCCGTCCTCGCGCCAGTCCCAGGGGAGACTGCGGTCGATGCTACGCTCGGACATGGGGGGCATGCATCGGCCCTCCTCCGGGCCATCGCTCCCGGAGGTCGCCTCATCGGCTTCGACCAGGACGGCTTTGAGTTGGCCAGGACCAGCGCGCGGCTTGTGACGGCCCTGGCGGATGAGCCTGGGGGCTTCGGCAGCTTCCTGCCGCTGCACGCGGATTTTTCCAGGATGCGGGAAAACCTCGATCTGCAGGGGGTCGTGGGAGCTGACCTCATCCTCGCGGATATCGGCCTTTCCTCCATGCAGATCGACGATCCCGAGCGCGGATTCTCCTTCAAGCGCAATGGCCGCCTGGACATGCGAATGGACAGGGACTCGGGGCCCTCAGCTGCGGAGTGGCTGGCTGCCGTCAGCGAAGAGTCGCTGGCTGTCGCAATTTCCACCAATGCTGACGAGGAGGCTGCAGTTGCCATCGCCCGTGCCATATGCCGAAGGCGCGGGCTGCTCGCGACCACGAGGGACCTGGCCGAGGCCATCGTTTCCGCATTTCCAGGTGCCACTTTCAGGGACACCGCCATGAAAAAAGTACTGATGCGTTCCTTCCAGGCCATCAGGATCGAGGTGAACGGGGAGTTCGCGGCCCTCGATTCCCTGCTGGCGACCCTTCCTTCCTGCCTCAATCCGGGAGGGCGGGTTGGCATCCTGACCTTCCACTCGGGCGAGGAGGGTCGGGTCGAAGCCTCATTCGCCGCTGGACTCGAATCTGGGCGCTATGCATCGATCGCGCCTGAGGCGATACGGCCCGGACGGGAAGAAAGGAATGCCAATCCCCGCTCAAGCTCGGCTCGGCTCCGTTGGGCGATCGCGCCATGACCACCGCGAAGGGGTTCCGCCTTGCGTCACAGGCTTCTGTTTTCCAGCGCCTGCCCTTCTCCGCCGGGGCCGATTTAGGTACATTCCCTGAATGCCAACAATCCTTGAATGCCGCGGCCTCCGCAAGCACTATGGAGAGGTCCATGCAGTGGACGGACTGGATCTTGTAGTACATGAAGGTTCCTGTCTCGGAATCCTCGGTCCCAACGGTGCAGGAAAGACGACGACGATCGAGATGCTCGAGGGAATCACGCCGCCCACGGAGGGAACCATCCTTTTCAGGGGGCGCCCCCTGGATAAGGCCTTCAAGGAGAAGGTAGGGATCCAGTTCCAGAGCACGGCCCTCCCGGAGTTCATAACTGTGAGGGAAACGCTGAAGCTTTTCTCTTCCTTCTATCGGGAGGCCCGGGGCTTCGACGAGGTCGTGCGACTCTGCTCGCTCGACGACATCCTTGAACGCGACAACCGGAAACTATCCGGAGGGCAGCGGCAGCGCATGCTGCTGGCCCTGGCAATCGTTTCGAAGCCCGACATCCTCTTCCTGGACGAGCCCACGACCGGCCTCGACCCGCAGGCACGGCGCAATTTCTGGGAGTTGATCCGCGGGATCCGCAAGGAAAACGTGACGGTGCTGCTGACGACGCACTACATGGACGAGGCGAGCGAGCTCTGCGATGAGATTGCGATCATGGACCAGGGGAAGATACTTGAGTGGGACAAGCCCGCGAGGTTGTTGGCGCGGCATTTCAGCGGGGCGCTGGTGAGGGTGCCGAGCGCCTGTGTCGATGGGGACAGGGCGCCCGGAGGCGGGCTCCACCGGGGCGACAGCTATGAGATCCAGTCGGAAAACCTCGACCTGACGATGCGGGAACTACTCTCTGAAGGCATCAACCTCGAGGGATTGTCGATCCACAAGCCCGACCTCGAGGACCTCTTCATCAAGCTCACCGGCTCGTCGCTACGCGCATGAAAGGAACCCTCATGAAGCAGTTCGCAGCGATGGTCTACGCCAGGACCATGGAGTTCGTACGCGACCGAGGCACTTTTTTCTGGAACCTCCTGTTCCCGGTGGTCCTGGTCTTCGGCTTTGCCTTTGCCTTCTCGGGCAACTCGACCCTCTTCAAGGTCGGGACCTATGGTCAGGCACCGGCCGCCTCGGATTTCGCGAGGATAGAACAGTCACAATTCATAGCATATGACCCCGCGAAAGCCGGAGAAGAACAGGGAAGGGTCCTTGACCGCCTCAGGCGGCACGAGCTCGACATGGTCATCGACTATGGAGCCGGAGCCTACTGGATCAACGAGAAGGGACGCAACGCGAGCCTTCTCAGAAGGCTCGTCCACGCTGATCCATCCGTGACCGGGTTCACGGAACGCAGGGTATCGGGCGACCCGATCCGCTACGTGGACTGGTTCGTGCCTGGCGTCATCGGCATGAACATGCTGTTCAGCTGCCTCTCCGGAGTCGGTTTCGTCATAGTGCGGTACCGCAAGAACGGTGTCCTGAAGCGGCTCCGGGCAACCCCGGTCTCTGCGCTCTCCTTCGTCTCGGCCCAGGCGCTCTCACGATTCCTGATCGTCATGGTCACGAGCGCCTT
>JBMOIK010000486.1:0-3108 GCA_049317365.1 Rectinemataceae bacterium
TCAACGACAACTACCGCTCCTGGGACGACGACATGATCGTCGGCTCGGTGCACCTCGTCGAATACATCGAGCTGCTCTTCTGGCTTCGCGAGACAGGCTACGAGGGCTGGTACTCGATGGACCAGTATCCCTACCGCGAGGACGGGCAGGGCGCACTCCGCGAAAGCGTCGACTTCCTCCGGGGCGTCGAGGCGATGCTCGAAGGAAGCGCGATGGCCGAGCTCCGCGCCCTCATCGCCGAGGGCGACGCCGTCAAGTCATCGGCCTGGCTCAGGAAAAAGATCTTCGGGAAATAGGAGGGAGAGAAAGAGACCTCGCCCAAGGCAACGGAAAGTCCTTCGCCCCCGCCTCAACATTTAAGGAGACTTGCGGGGGCGGGGGGGCGTCCCCCTTGCTGGGAAAATGCTACCTGTTTCGGGAGTTCGAACGAGTAATCAAAGCTTTGGATTTTTGCTGTCGTTCTATCTTGCGAAGAAGAGCCCCACCGAAAAAGGCCGTGAGGAGAGTGGCAACAGAGCCGATGACAGTAGCTGTACCAGCTCCATCTTTGCCTATGGCGAGAAGGCCAAATCCACCAAGCAACGCGATCACCCCAAGTGTAAAAGCAAGCCATTGCCCAATGTCCGCGCGTCGGTTGTCTCGTGCGATGACGAATTTCTCGAGTTCTTGTCGATGCTTGCCTTGGTTATCCCAATTATCGAGAATACGAACGGTGATGCCAGGATATATTCCTTCAAGCTTTTCAAGCTCACCGGCTGGGGGAAGAATCGACTTTGTGTAACTCAGAGAAAAGGATTGGTGATTCAGAATGGAAATAGCGTCGGGAGGTTCTGGAATTTCTTTGGCAAGGCGCCGGAAGTTCTTACTTTGCTTGCCGCTCATCGACAGAACTCACAATAGCGTTTTGGAAATCCTTCCCGATTGCCAGCCAGTCGGCCATGACGGCCTTGTGGTCGGCTTCCTCGGTGGTCGAGGAGGAGTTGTAAACCTGAAGCACGCCGAAAAGATCGAGCACACGAGATGCGCCCTCAAGCATTGACGGGCGGGCGAAAAGGAAGTCTGTCATACTCTTAGATTATCGGGATGGGAGAGCATCGTCAACAGCCGGAATCAGCGAAACGAGGCTCGCGGGGAAGACGCTCTGAAGGCTTCAATCGCCGCTCGCTCGCCTTATGCTGGCAAGGCCTTGGCTATTCAACGATGATAGCCTTAACCATTGAATAGCCAGAATCGGAAAGCTGCAAAAGCGGCACCCACGTTCCATTTTCCAAGAATATCGTCGATGTAGCCGAAGGCGATCGCGAAGTCCAGGATCCCATTGAGGACCCTCGAATGGAACCGATCCCCCCAGAAGTGGCCTGTCCATCCCAGCTTCTTGTTGTAGGCGCGGGCGAAATAGCCGAGCAGCCAGCGTATGATCGCCGAGAGGTTCTCGCCTTCGCGGGGCCGGAGCAGAAGATGGACATGTTACCCATCACGCAGGAATTGCTGACCTCACTACGGCAACGCTTCCTGGCGCGGGCGAGGAACACGAGGAATAGATCCCGAACCTCGCCGCGATCGAGGAACATTTCGCGACGGTTCGCGCGCACGGTCACATGGTACCAGGCGCTTTCCACAAGATGACGGGGTTGTCTCATACATGATAGACGCCAGCGGCTTGCCGGTTTGCTTCACGAGGGTGTCTGTCTCTCGCGGAGATCCCTTGCGGGGGTCCCTCGTGTGGACAATAGCCAGCCTTGGAAGTTCGACAGAGAATCTACGACCGTGCGAAAGCCAATAGCGGTTCAATATCCCGAGCATCAGCGGCGCGCAGTGCGGATAGGTACAGGCTTCGCGTTTCGGAAGGTGAGACAAGATCAATATTGCCTCCCCAAGAGAAGGGCTCGTCGCCAAGACGAACGATCAATAGATCTGCCATCAGGCGGGAGTGCCGTCCATTGCCGTTGGGAAACGGGTGAATGGATACCAGCCTGTGATGAAACCTCACCGCGATCTCGTCCGGTGACATGGACTGACTTTCAATTTGCACCTGGGTGTTCTTTATGAGTTCCGCCACTCTTACAGGAATATCCCAATAGGAACAGCCGATGTTCTTATCGCTGACCCGGTACTTTCCGGCCCATCTCCATGTGGCATCGAACATATGTTTGTGAAGGCCCAGGATGAACTTTTCTGCCAGGATGTCTTGCCGGGACTTGTACGCCCATTGCGCACCCTTGATGATGTTCGCCTGCTCAAACTCGTTCAAGGCAGCTTGGGTGGTGACAAACGAAGGGATCAAGGCTTGCGATTCATCGAGGGATAGAGGCGTTGCGCCGGGGGAGTACTGAGGAATCAGCGCCATAAATCACGCCATGAACCATTGATGAGGTCCTGAGCCTGCTCTTGGACAAGCGCTTCTGTTTCGGCTTTGGAAGTTGATTGACTTTCAAGAGCCATGGTATGGGCGATGGTTTTCATCTGTTGCTGCGCAACCACGGTGGCTTGGTCCTGAATCGTCTCGGGCAAGGTTTTCTTGGGCACGAGCGCATACTTGAGCTCACATCCAAGTGCGTCGGCGATGCGTTGAAGGGTCTTAAGGCTGATGGCTCCGCTGGCTTCGGCGTCCTCATATCGTTTGACCGTCGATTGTTCCACATCCATTTTTCTGGCCAGGTAACTAGCAGGCATTCCCAGCCCTTCACGGATCGCACGAATCCAACCCTTGGGAGGCATAGCGTGAAGTTTTGCGTCCCGCCATGGAGCGAGCATGGCCTCGACCTGGCGTTGTGTGATGCCTTTCAGGGCAGCTTTCATGCTAATATCTTGCTCTATAGCGCAAGTTTTGTAAATAGTTACTTGCCTTATAACGCAATTTTCTTGCTGATGGTCTCATGATATCCCCATGGGCTCGACAAGTTCCTGCGGAGCTCCGAAAAGTGAGTGACTATCCATGGAGGAGATCCCTCACCGCGATCGAGGAGCATTCCACAGTGGTTCGCGCACGGTCACATGTTACCAGTCGCCTTCGACTAGTGTACCGCCTCAGAAATAACGTGACAGCATTCAAGGCTTAGTGTATACTTTCATCATGGCACGACCACCGACGTTATTGACCGTCAGCGA
>JBMOIK010000487.1:0-3092 GCA_049317365.1 Rectinemataceae bacterium
GGTCCGAGGGGTTCGCGGCGACCTCCTCCTTGATAGACTCCGCCCGCGCGATGAGCTCCTTCCCGCGCTCCACCGCCTCGGCGGCTATCGTCTCGTTCACGGCCTCGTGGTAGCGCTCCATGCCCTCGGCGAGGTCCTTGTAGGCCTCGGCCGGCATGGAATGGCGCGCCGTCATGGCGAGGAGCTTCGAGGCAGCCCCGACGCCCAGAAGGTCCACGGTGTCCCTGTCGAGGCCTTCCGTCTTCAGCGCCGCAAGGGCGATGGAGTTGAAGCCGGAATAGTTCCCGTTCGCGATCCATTTCTCCGACCCGCCGGGGTTCTTGGCTATCGTGTCGAGAAGGGAGGAATGGACGGCGGCCTGACGCTCCGTTTTGATCCGCTCTATCTCGTCATCAAGGTCGGCATCGAGGAGTTCCTTGAAGTCGATGGAGACGCCCTTCCCGTAGGCGAGGTCTTCTACGGAATCGACGGCCTCCTCGGGAGTCCCGTCGAGCTTCACCTGAGTCCCGCCCCCTTCCTTCTTCTCGATCTCGGCGAGCTTCTTTTTCATCTCCAGGTAGCGCTTGACCACCTCGGTCTTCTTGTCGACCTCGGCGATGGGCTTCCTCGGCGTCTCCTCGCGTTCGTAGATGTCATTCTTGATGCCATTGATTAGCCGGTTTGTCTCGATACCCTTCGTGATCATGTAGGCCAGGCTCGGGTTTTCCTGCGCGATTTCGGCCATACGGTCGGAAAAGACCTGATTCTTCTCTTCCTTTAGGGCTTCAGCGTCCAATCCGCCCTTGCGTTCGGCATTCTCCCGGTACTCCGCGACGAATCCCTTTCCCTTCCCAGAATTCTCCGTTCGGATCGCCTCCTCGGCGCCCGTTGCGCCGCCGAGGCCCGCCTCCACCTGCGCCCGAAGGTCCTTATCTCCGATGAGCTCGCGCTGAATCTGGCGCACGGCATCCTTCGCCGAGGCCAGGAAGTTGGAACGCTGGCTTTTCAATGCCCGCTCTTCGGCCTTCTTCGTCACGTCGAGCTCTTTTTCAAGGCGCTTCACCTTCGCCCTGTCGCCCTCTTCCTCGGCCTCCGCCATCTCCTTGAGGATGCCCTTCCGGGCCTCCCTGAAATCGTCCTCGATGGGGGCCTGGTCCCAGTCCATGAGCCCCGCAAAGTAGCTGGCGAATTCCTCTTCCGCCTTGGCCCGCGTGTCCTTCCGGTCGCTCTCCGTTTGCTTCTGCGCGTCCTTGGCGGCTTTCTTCTGAGCCTTGAATTCCTTCCGTTCCTCGGGCCGCATCTGCGAGACCGTCTCTTGCTCGCGAAGCCTCTCTTCCAGCTTCTTTTTCTTCTTCTCCTCGGTCCTTTGCTCCATGACGGCCGCGTACTCTTCCTTGCTCTTGATCTTGTTCAGCTTGAGCCCGTTGAGCTTCCCACCCGCCCCCGCGATGACATGAGCCGTCCCCTTGCCGGTGTCCTGGATCATGATGGGGGTGCCTTCCTCGGCGCCGTTGGGATGAACCGTGATCCACCGCGCCCCGGCGGGCATCTTCACCTTGGCCTTCTCCATGCGAAGGCACTCGTTTGCGAGCTTCAGGGACTTCCGCATGAGAAGGTACTCGCGGATGGAAAGCTCAACGTAACCATCGGGTTCCACGTCGAGAACCCCGGATTTACTGAGCCGGGCGAGCCCGTTCGAGTCATACGTGTAGCGTTCGATTCTGCTGAACATCGGTATCTCCTATTATGGAACCACGTCGCGCCAGGCTCCGCCGGCCAACACCTTCACCGCCTCGGCTTCGCGCCACTGCCCTGACGCCAAAAGGTAGGCCGATTGTACCTTGCTCCATCCCCCCCCCCCGTCATCACCGATCCGAAATTCGCGGTTGGAAGTTCGAAGTCAGGCGTTCCGACTTCTGGCGTCCCCACAAGAAGACCCGTGGCGTTGAGGACATGAAGCTGAAGCATGACCGGGAAATCGGCTCCGGGATCGCCCGAAGCCAGCCCTATAGCCAGGAGCGTGTGAACCTGCCCCATGGCGGGAGTATCAAGAACCGGACTTCCCGTGGCCAGGGCGGCCGCCACAAGAGCGTGGACTTGCCCGATGGCGGGAGAACCAACCGCCGGATTCAACGTGATACCGGAGGCTGTCAGATTGGCGGTGCCCTCGACCGAAATCATGGGAGAGCCGAGGGTCGGAGCCCCGACTGCGATACCAACTCCCATCAGCACGTGCTTTTGCCCTAGCAAGGGCGATCCTGTCGCAGGAGACGCCGAAACCGGGTTTGCAGAGAGGGCATGGACCTGCCCGACGGCGGGTATCGCGATCGAGGGAGCCGGTGTGGCTATCCCTGAAGGGAAAAGTGAATGCACCTGTCCGATTGCCGAAGCGCCAAGTACAGGAGAAGAAGATACCCCGATCGCCCCCAGGACATGCACCTGGCCGAGCAAGGAAGTCGCCACCACAGGCGAAGAAGTGATGCCGGAAGCCGAAAGGATGTGCGCCTGCGTGAAAACCGGAGTGGCGACGACGGGAGTAGCAACTATGCCCACCCCCACCATTGCATGAACCTGCCCCAGTTGAGGATTGCCAACAACGGGCGAGGCCGTTTCTCCATTTGATAGGAGAACGTGCTTTTGCCCAAAAACAGGAGCGCCAATGACCGGACTCGCGACTATGCCAAGGGCAGACAGAGCGCAGGCCTGCTGAAATATCGGCGTCCCGAGAATGGGCGAGGAGGTGATCCCGGTCGCCCCCAACACATGAACTTGCCCGATGGAGGGCGCCCCCACGACGGGCGAGGACGATATTCCCGCTGCCCCGAGGGCATGTATTTGACCGATGGAAGGCGATCCGACAACGGGGCTCGACGCTATCCCCGTCGCGACAAGGGCATTCTTCTCCCCGATTGCCGGATTCCCGACGGCCGGGCTTGCAGAAATTCCATTTGCGGTCAGTGAATCGGTGCCGCCGCCTCCAACTATGAAGGCAAAATTAACCGCACTTCGGCCCGCCGGGGTCAGCGCGGAGAGGGGGAAATCGACTGCCGCTCTGGCCGGAGGGGTATATGCCATGTCAGCTCACGTAGGGCGCTCCGGCTGCCGTGTAATAG
>JBMOIK010000488.1:0-3087 GCA_049317365.1 Rectinemataceae bacterium
GGGGCAGCCGATGAGGCCTGTCTTCCGCGACCACTGCGCAGGCGATTTCTGTGGGCTAGGGTCCTCTGTCCGGCACGAGACCGCGAGGCTGTCCGGACTCGGCGTCGACGCGGCGGGAGGCATTCCTGGCTGGATGGATGAGGGGAGTACAGGTATTCTTGCGAAGGCGGGAGAGCCCGCTGCAGGTGCCGGGGTCATGGAAACAATCCTGGGGGAAGCATCGTGAAAATCGGAATACCGGTGTCGGGCTGCGACTGGGGCGAATCGGGCATCAGCCACTATTTAATTGAATTGCTCAGGGCACTGGCAAAGCTCCCGGGCGACGAAGAGTACCTCCTCTTCGGGAGCCAGGCCGCCCTGGCCATCTACGACCCCCACTCGCCGCGCTTCGCCCTCGAGGCTATCCCCGACAACAAGGCCGAACCGGCGCTGAAAAACATCCTCTGGAACGCGACGGGCCTCCGGGGCTTTGCGAAAAGCCACAAGCTCGACCTCCTCTTTTTTCCGGCAGCCAACCGCCGCATGCCCTTTGCCGCCGGACTCCCCGTCGTCGGCACTGTCCACGACCTTTCCAGCCTCCACGTGACGGGGAAGTACCCCCTTTCCCACGAGATCTACATCAAGTGGTTTGTGCCCTTCCTCATCCGGAGGCTCGACAGGATCGTCTCGGTGAGCGAAGCCACGAAAAAAGACACGGTGGAATCGGCGGGCGCGAAGGCCGAGCGGATCACGGTGATTCCCCACGGCGTGGACCTCTCGCGCTTTGCGCCTGAAGCCTGCACGGCCGCGGCTCCGGCCGTCGCCTTGAAGTTCGGACTTGGCGCCCCCTACTTCCTCTACATCTCCCGCATCGAGCATCCCGGCAAGAACCATGTACGTTTAATTAGAGCCTTTGCCGAGTTCAAGCGGCGCACGAACTCGCCGATGCTCCTTGTCCTGGCGGGCAAGGACTGGGACCGCGCCGAGCAGGTCCATCGCGAGGCGGAAGCCTCCCCAGCGAAGGCCGACATCCGCTTCACCGGCTTCGTCTCCAACGAGGACGTCGCGGGCCTCTACGGCGGGGCCACTGCCCTCTTCTTCCCCTCCCTCTTCGAGGGCTTCGGGATGCCCCTCCTTGAGGCCATGGCGGTGGGAGTGCCCGTGTTCTGCTCAAACTGCTCCTCGCTGCCCGAGGTCGGCGGCGACGCAGCCCGCTACTTTGAGCCCGAGGACGAGACCTCGATCTCCTCCAGCCTCGGGGCTGCCACGGACGCGGGACTCCTTGGGATCATGCGCGAAGCAGGCCTCGCTCGCGCCGCCGCTTCTGGCTGGGACTCGACCGCGAAGGCGACCCTCGCCCTCCTTCGATCGACAGCCGAAAGGAATCAATAATGAGAACAGGAAGGGTCATTGGACTGGGTGGCAGCCGTGCGGCAAGGCTCGTAGAGACTGCGGCCGAATTATCGAAGGAATTGGGACTAGCCGCCGACCGGATACTGTCTGCATATGCATACGCCAGGCCGCCTGCGGTGACTCCCGAAAGCCAGGGGCTGGCCCTCCCCGCTGACCAGATGGAGGCCTTCGACTCGGTGGGGTTCTTCCAGGAACTCCGTGCCCGCGCCGCTGCCGCTGCTGCCGCCTCCGAAGCACAGTACCTCGTAGTCATCCTCGGTCCCCTCGCTGCACTTCCGGAGGCCCGCGAGTCAGTCTCCGCCCTCATCTTCGTCGAGGTCGAGGAGCGACTGTCCCTCCTCCGCTGGGCCGACCTCCTCATGGAAGCGGGGGCACCGGGCGGCGTCGAGGCCCTCCTCCTCCACGAAAGCCTCATCGCTCCGCGTTACGCAGCCTGGTCGGTCGGAGCGCTGCGGCAGGCTGATGTCACCCTCGACGACGAGGATGGCCCGGTCGCCCTCGCTTCCAAGATCGCCTTCTACGCCCGCGGCGAGCGCGGCGGCGACCGCCAGGGACCAGGCTCGGCGCATGGCCCCGCTGCCACGGCTGGCGCGGCTGCCACGGCTGGCGCGCCTGCACTGTCAGCCTCGGCCTCCCCCACTGGCTCCCTCGCACGCATGGAGGAGCGCATGGACGCCAGGGCCCGCCTCGAAGCGGCGCGCGCCCTCGAGGAGCGGCTAACCCGTGCCCGTCCCCCAAACCGGCTCGGCCTGGCATGGAGGGCCTTTGTCGCCGACAGCCTCTACCCCGCCACCAAGCGTGCCATGGACGTGGGACTCGTCTCCCTCCTTTTGTCGATAGTCTGGCCGATCTACGCCCTCGTGGCCTTCCTCATCTGGATGAGCGATCCCGGTCCCGTGATCTACACGCAGACGCGGGTGGGCCGCCACGGCAGGCACTTCCGCTTTCCCAAATTCCGAAGCATGGTCATGGATGCCGACAAGCTCAAGGACAAGCTCCTGGCGAAGAACGAGATGACCGGCGGCATCACCTTCAAGATGAAGCGCGACCCCAGGGTCATACCAATTGGGCGGGTCATCAGGAAATACAGCCTCGACGAGCTGCCCCAGCTCTGGTCCATCCTCCGCGGCGACCTCACCCTTGTCGGGCCCCGCCCACCCGTCCCCCGCGAGGTGGCCCTCTACAGCTCCGCCGACCGCCGTCGCCTCGAGGCCGTCCCGGGCCTCACCTGCATCTGGCAGGTCAGCGGCCGCTCCGACATCCCCTTCCCGCGCCAGGTCGAACTCGACGTCGAGTACCTTGAGCAGCGGAATATTCTCCTGGACCTCCGGATCTTGATCGCGACCATACCCGCCGTCCTGACCGGAAAGGGAGCCTACTGATGGAACGCCTCCACATGCTCAAGGTCCCCGTCGACTCCTGTGGCATGGACGAGGCGATCGAAGCCATCATGTCCTTTGCCCGGGGCCAGAAAAAGCCAGCAATCGAGGGACGGAGCTGCGCCCGAATCTTTTTCCTCAACGCCCACTGCGGCAACGTAGCCGCGAGGGTTCCCGCCTACTTCGAGGCTCTCGGTCGCGCCGACTTCGTCTTTCCCGACGGCTCTGGGGTGAAGCTGGCTGGAAAGATCCAGGGCACGCCCATCGAAGCCAACGTCAACGGCACCGACCTCTTCCCCCTCCTCATGGACGCCCT
>JBMOIK010000489.1:0-3087 GCA_049317365.1 Rectinemataceae bacterium
GTACAGCAATGCGAAATGCGCTCTTGTGTAGCCTTGTTTCAAGACTCGGTAGTAACTGACCGCGCTGCGTTTCAAGCGGAAGCGACCAGCAACGACCCTCATCGGGCGCAGCTTACTTCGCGGCGTCCAGAACCATTTCGTCGTCGCGGGCGATGATGCGGCTGCCAGGGGGCACGACCAGGAAGTCGTCGTTCCAGTCGCCCTCGAAAAGGCGCCGCAGCAGGCCCAGGTTGCCGGGCTGCAGGTCGAATTTCCAGTTACGCCCCTCGGCGTCGCGGCGACTCTCCTCGATCAAGAGCGCCTCGTCGAAGACACCCATGGGCAGATACAGGCAATGGTTGTAGTTCTTTCTCCAGTCTCCGATGGAGGCGAAGATGAAATCAGCGTTCTCCTTTCCGTATTTCTCGACCATGACCTCGTAGGAGTCGGCTAGGCCGAGCTTGCCCATCACCCCTTCCCGTCCGTAGGCCGGCTTGCCGTAATCGCCATCCTCTCCGATGTTTCGCTCTGTCCAGCCGCTGGTCATGTAGTAGGTGCCTGGGTGTGCGTCGAAGTATTCGCGATAGGCCCCGCGCGACCCGAAGAAGAACGTGATGCAGTCGTGGGCCCGCGGAATGACCAAGGGGATGCCGCGTGCCGTCGTTCCCACCAGCCCGTCGTTGCAGCGCGCGTAGCCGAGCAGGACCGCCTCGTAGCCCGCTTCGGGGTCCACGGCGTCCACGGCGGCCTGGATAATGGAGCTCATGTCCGTCCGCTCCAGGTCGTGCAGGCCCTTGCGCAGGAACTCGACGTCGACCATGGCGGGGCCGACGGCAGCCAGAAAGCAGGCCTCCCTGTACAGGATCTCGCAGCCGATAAACTTGAACTTGCGCGGTAGGCGGTGGGGAATTCCGTGCCGCATCCTCGGTTCTGTTTCCATGCCGTGAATATAGCAGACGCGGGCGGCTGCTTGAACAGGGCCTCACTCGAGCTAGTCCGTAGGAGAGATCACATGAAGTCACTTGAAACTCTGGTGAACGAACTCAAACGAAGAAGTCGAATATCTCGCGGATTGAAAATCATGCCGAAGATATCAAGCTCTCAACGCTTGAGAAGTTCGCCGCAGCTGTGGGGAAACGAGTGGAAGTCAAAATCGTCTAGATATAGTCAGGCGCAACTACTTGAACGAGACGGTGATAAAGTCCGGCGATCGTGCCGAGGCGATGCGGGTCTCCAACTTCCCTTACGAAGCCGTCGAGGAAGCCGTAGTCGATGCGGTCTAGCACCGAGGCCATGATGTGCGTGAACCGGTCGAAGTCACCGGCGCGGATGACATTCCGAAGCATTCATCAACCTGGTCTTGAAGGATCATTTTGACTACACCCAGTGGCAGGAAACTCCCTGGGATGGAAAGTCCGTCGATGTGATCAGTGAGCTTGCTCACTGTGGGAGGCCTGAACTGGGATTGGACCTATCCCATTGTGACTCAGACGAATCCGACCGGGGCTTTGTTGGGGCCGATCCGCATTGTCCGCGGCGGTAGCTGGAACGACGGTTCGCGTCGCTGCACTGTCTCCTGTCGTGACGCCTATATGCCGGCAATCAACATCCACTTTGTCGGGTTCAGGATTGTCCTCCCCTACAGTCCAGAATCAGTACGCGCGCAGCGTGTTCTTGTTTGCCAAAGTGATCGCGGCGAAGGGGGTTTGCCTTGTCGAGAGTCCTTCCTGAGTTCTGACTGCAATGGCTAATGCCGGGTGGGCCCAATTGCATCTTTACCAGGCAGAGCGGCCCCCATCCACGGGCAGGGCGATGCCGGTCACGAAGGAGGAGTCGTCGGAGGCCAGGTAGAGGACAGCCCGCGCGATTTCTTCCGGGGTGGCGATGCGGTTGAGGGGGTGGCGCGCCGCGAAGGAGGCGCGCATCTTCTCCACGCCGCCAAGCGTATCCATCTCCCCTTGCAACATGGGCGTGTCGACGCTTCCAGGGCACACACAATTGACTCTGATGTTTTCTCCCGCATGATCCAGCGCCATGGCCTTGGTCAAAAGGATGACCGCCCCTTTCGAGGCGCAGTAGGCCGCCGCCCCTGAGCCGCCCACCAGGCCGAAGATGGAAGCCGTGTTGACGATAGCGCCGCCCTGATTCTTCCTCATCCAGGGGATGGCCGCCCGCGACATCAGGAAAATCCCCTTCACATTCACGTCCATCGTCTCGTCCCACTCCTCCTCGGAGGTGGTCACCACGCTTCGGTCAATGTGGATCACGCCGGCATTGTTGAAGAGGATATCCAGGCGGCCGTAGGTCTCGATGGCAAGCTCGACGAGGCGCTGGCAATCGGCCGAGCGGCGCAGGTCACAGGGAGCAAAGATGGCCTGCCCCCCCGTGCGGACCAGCGATTCCGCTGCCTCGCGCCCCCGTTCCTCGCCTCGTGCCGCCAGGACGATGCGCGCGCCTTCCTCCATGAATAGCCGGGCCGCGGCCAGTCCGATCCCGGAATTGCCTCCGGTGATCAACGCGACCTTCCCATCCAACTTGCCCATGCCTGCCTCCTTTTATCGTGCCGAAGTGCATGATATCCGATGTGAACATGAGAATCTGGCCAAATCGCTTCCAGGCTGGTGGGAGGAGCAGGAAAGCGTCCTCTGTCCTCGATTGTCCTCGATTGTCCTCGATCAAAGTGGAAAAGTTCTAAACGAACAGGGAGCAAATTCCAGACCTTGGGAGGGCAAAATCGGGTGTTCAAGCCCCCCCCCTGTGGACTGGATGATAGAAATGAAAAAATGTAGGATAGGACAGGATAGGAGACTCCCTCTAAGTACTACCCTTCCTAAAAACCATCCTACCAAAGTCATTCAGGGCCACCTTCAGAAGCAGTCCTTCTCTACCAGCACATTGCTGTCTATAGCCCGTTTAAACGTAGGATAAGCCAGTTACTAGGGCTTGTGGGATTTATGGATAGGCCGTATACTTTAGTTTCCATGGAGGAATCATGAAGATATCTATAGTAGGTTGCATATTCATGGTTGCTTTCATTGCTCTCCTGACAAGTTGCGCTGGACTATTAGGGCCAGCCACTACCCCGGTAATAGTAAATATTTCTGCCAT
>JBMOIK010000490.1:0-3079 GCA_049317365.1 Rectinemataceae bacterium
TCAGGGAGCCGCCGAGCACCATGAGGCGGGGCCCGAAAAAAAGGAAGGCGAGCGTGAAACCGTAGGCTGCGATGGCGATCCATCCAATTTGGCCTGGTTTCCGGGATTCCCTCCCTGCCGCGCCCTCCGACGAGGGCGCGCTGAGCCTCGAGGCGCCGAAGGCCAGGAGCCCGAGGATCATCAAGGCCAGGAAGGTCTGTACCAAAGCCAGGGCGGTCGCGCCGGCAGGGTCGCCTTCGAGGCGGTAGAGGCGCCAGATCTCGGTTTCAGTGGTGGCCGAGCCGAGCGGCGCAAACAGCATGACGACGACAAAGCTGAAAAAGGAGAAGAGGAAGGACAGGGCCGCGGCTTCGAGGATCGATGGGAGGATGCCGGGAAGGGTACCGGCGAAAAAGGCGCGCAGCCTTCCTGCGCCAAGGCTCCGGGCTGCCTCCGACCTCGTCGGCGCGATGCCCGAGAGGGCCGACCCTACCAGGTCGAGGACGAGGGGGAAATTGTAGAAGCCGTGAACGAGGCACAACCCGGGTAGGCTGTAGAGGAGTCCGATCGCACCGAAACCCGGAAGGCCAATCCCCGATAACACCTGGTTCACGATCCCGTTCCGCCCGTAGTACTGCACAAAACCGAGGGCGACCAGGACGGGGGGCAGGCAGAAGGGGAGGAGGGCGAGGGCCCGCGCCAGGGAGCGCCCTGGAAAGCGCCAGGTCGCGAAGATCCAGGCCCCAGGCAGTCCCACAAGGAGGGCAACGAGGGTACTCCCCGCTGCCTGTTTCAAGCCAAAGGCGATAGCCGGGAATCCCCTGCCCTCGGAGTAGAGCCTTCCAAAGGCTTCAATGACTTGCCAGGGGCCGATGCGAAGGACCAGGGCCGCGAGGGGGAGGGTCGCAAGGATCGGAAGGAGGGCGAGGGTTGCGTTTCGCGCGAAGGACGAGGAAGTGCCGACTTCGCTCATCGGGTCCTGGCTATCTCCGCCATGAGGGCCGCAGCCTCTGCCACGAGGCTCTCGGCATCGATGGTGAGGACCTTCGCCGGTCTGTCCTCGTCGCGGAAGCCTGAAGGCAGCGGGGTGCCGCTTCTGGCGGGGTACATCCACTGCGTCGACGGCAGGAGGGCCTGGGCTTCGGCTGAGAGGAGGAAGTCCATGAATCGTTCAGCATTGCTGCGGTTTTTCGCACCCTTCAGGATGCCCGCCAGCTCGACCTCGAGGGGGTTGCCCTCTGCCAGGGACAGGACCTTGTAGCGATCGGTCTTTTCCACCTCGCGGTGGTAGGCGGGGCTCGTCGTGTAGGAGAGCACAAAGGGCGCTTCGCCCGAGGTGAACAGCCCATAACCGGTGTCCCAGCCCGGTGTCATCACGAGGATGGAGGGCACGAGACCCTTCCAGTATGCGGATAGTCCCGTGCCGTAGACGGCCTTTGTCCAGCCAAGGAAGCCCAGACCCGGTGTAGAGGTCCGAGGATCCATCAGAATCAGCTGCTTCGCGTATGCGCTCTTCGTGAAGTCGGCCAGGGAGGCCGGGAGTTCCTTTGTCCTTTTGGAGTCGTAGATGATTGCGAAGTAGCCGTAGTCGAAGGGGACGAGGCGGTTCGATGGATCGATGCGGAGCACCTGGTCCACAGCATCGAGCCCCTTCGGCCGGTATGGTGAGAAAAGTCCGAGCGAGAGGGCCTTGGGAAGGAGGAGGTTGTCAAGGCCTATGGCGATATCCGCCACTGGCTGGTCGGCCTCGAAGGCAAGGGCCCAGAGGAGCTGGCCTCCGTCTCCCTTCGAGACGAATCCGACCTGGACTCCCGTCTCCTTTCCGAAGAGCTCGGCGAGCTTCTGGCCGGGGCCGTACTCCGATACGAAGGAGTCATAG
Organism: Rectinemataceae bacterium; assembly: GCA_049317365.1. Classification (GTDB taxonomy): domain Bacteria; phylum Spirochaetota; class Spirochaetia; order Treponematales; family Rectinemataceae; genus CAIJMU01. Next base: position 1,859 of record JBMOIK010000490.1, read on the forward strand.
GACCAGACGACAAGCTCCTTTGTGGGCCGTGCGCATGACAGGAGGGTGGCAGCGCAGAACGCGGCCACCAAGGGACAGATGATGGTAATTGATAGGATGCGACGAAACATGGTTCCCTCCGCCGGCATTATCCGGATCAGGTTCTTCGGGTATTTTCTCAGATCGGCGGGAACACGAGCTCCGCGCCGACCACCCCGTGGACGGACGATACAACCCTGGAACCGGGAGGGTCAAGCCTGGGAGCCTGTCGGACTTACCAACGCGCAACACCAAAGCATCCTAGATGTGGGCGCTTTGGGGTGAAGGGTCGCAGTTCTCGATTTTCAGGTGCACGTGTGGCTCTTCCAGGGCTCAATCACTCATGCCTTTACTTTGCGTGGCTGTTGTCGGAGCTACTATTGCCAGGCAGAAGAGCGAGGCCGAGTTCCGCCAGGAACGAATTGTGGGCGCTGGTAGCCTTGGCGATCTTCGCTTCGATGTCCATGAGGTCGCTATGGATTGCGGCGAGATCGATTTCATCTTCCGCGATCGCGGTGCTTACATAGCGGGAGATGTTCAGGTTGAACTCGTTTTTTTCTATCTCTTCCATGCCCACGCGCCGCGAGTACCGTGCCTCGTCCCGGCGATACTGATAGGTATCAACGATCTTGTCGATATGCTCTTGCGTAAGCTGATTCTGCCGCTTGCCCTTCTCGAATCCCACGGCGGCGTTGATGAAGAGGACATCATCAGGCTTCTTACACTTCTTGAGGACGAGGATGCAGACGGGAATGCCCGTCGAGTAGAAAAGGTTCGCGGGGAGGCCGATCACCGTGTCGATGTGGCCGTCTTCGAGGAGCTTGCGGCGGATCCGCTCCTCCACACCGCCACGGAAAAGGACGCCGTGGGGGAGGATGATGGCCATCACCCCGTCGTCCTTGAGGTAGTGGAGACCGTGGAGGAGGAAGGCGAAGTCGGCCGCGCTCTTGGGCGCTACGCCGTGGTTCTTGAAGCGCATGTCCTCGCTCTCCGCATCGCCGGGTTCCCAGCGGTAGCTGAAGGGCGGATTGGCCACCACCGCGTCGAAGCGCGGCATTTTCGCCGGGTTGGTTTCACGCAGGAAATCCCAATCATTGGTCAGCGTATCGCCGTGATATATCTCGAACTCGCTGTCCTTCACTCCGTGGAGCAGCATGTTCATCCGCGCCAGATTGTAGGTAGTTATGTTCTTTTCCATCCCAT
>JBMOIK010000491.1:0-3076 GCA_049317365.1 Rectinemataceae bacterium
CGACCGCTTTTCGGAGGCGGCCTGGGACGCCGAGCTGGGCCAGGCCATCCACTTCGCTACTGGTGGGCTAGCACAGTACAACCCTGTCTACTGGTTTCCCGCCCTCCACCGCGCTGTGTTTTCGGGTGGCAATACGGGACCGATGGTCCGCAACACCGAAACCGGCCAGCCAACCTGGTTTCCCAAACCTGTGGCAGCCATCAGGCTAGCCTATGCTGCCGCCTGGCCTGACTTCGATAAGGCCCGCCTCGATCTCCTGACTGAATGGACAAGCCCCTGCGATGCGGTTCCCTCCCCCGATGGAACCCTTATCGCGGCGGCTTACGGAAGCGCGGAAAAGCCGGCTTCGGGGACCTGGTTCGGAGACTTTTACTACTGGACTGTCGTCGTCCTCTTCGATGCGGCAACGGGGACAGTCATCGATGCTGTCGTTCCCCTGGCCAACCGTGACTACGACTTCCGCTCGCTTGACGCCTATGCGCCCCTCCTAACCGAGGCGCCTGCGCGGTCCATGCTTGCCTGGACACCGGATGCTGCGGGACTCTACGCATGGATGTACCAGATGAATGGAAGTGGGGTCGATGGAGGAGGTGTGGGAAGCGGTCGGCCACGCCTCATCACCCTCGCAGAGGGGAGGCGGTCCTTCGCGTCCCCCTGCGACGCCACAGAACTCCCGGCCAGACCCTTGGCCTGCCCCTCCGGCCCGGTTTCCCGCGACGGCCGGGCCTTTGCGCTCTCGACTTCGGGGAACACGACGACCATTGCGATCCAGGACTTCGATCCCGGCAGCCTGCCTGGCTTTGTGCCCTTCGACACGGAAACCTTGGTGTCTGTCACCGATTTCCTCGACCACTACGGAGGGTTCCGCTACTGAGGCCTGCTGACAGTGATCAATACAGCCGAGGCAGCGACATCCCCTTGAGCTTCCGGTAGAGCGAAAGCGCGTAGGAGTCGGTCATCCCCGCAGCATAGTCCACGACCCGACGGAGGATGTCATAGCGCGTATCGCCGGGCAGGGGGGCGATCGCAGGCAGGATGTCGAGGATGGTGGCTGACCTGACGCCACGGACCGCCTCGGACTCCAGCGCGACAGAGGTGAAAATATCCAGGAGGCCACCGAGGACCTCGAAGCCCGCGACCTCGATCTCCAGGACGGGACGGTCGTGGTAGATACGCTCGAGACTGAGCGTCCGGATAGCCTCGAGGGCACCCGCGCTCGGTATCCCGGTAGCGAGGCTGCCCCCGTAGGCGCCCTCCGCGATCGCGGCGACATGATCGCCGAACTCCTGGGCACACTGGAAAACAAGGCTGTTTATCGCCTTGGCCCTGAGGAAGGCCATGCGCTGGTTGTCGTCCTGTCCCGCGTGCCGCGCGTCGATGGTCAAGCCTTCGGGGTTGGCCGAGGCGATCGCATGGAGGAGGGGCTCGACCTCGGCGAGTCGGACGATGCGGAGCCGAACCGCATCCTCGAGATCGATTATAAGGTAGCAGATGTCGTCAGCAGCCTCGGTGAGCCAGGCGAAGGGGAAGCGGCTCATGGCGAAATCAGGCGGAGGAGCGAGCCGGCGCGAGCCGAACTTTTCGAGGATTCCCTCGAGCACTGCCTGCTCGCTGGCAAAGCTCCCGTATTTCTTCATGTCGCGCCGGGCGGCGTGCACCGGCTCTGACCAGGAGTCCACCAGGGCAGAGCGCGGATACTTGGTGAAGGCCGCGATGGTGTTGGCCGTCAGCCTGAGATCAGGGGAGATGCGTGAGATCACGCGGAGACCCTGGGCGTTGCCCTCGAAACGCCGGAACTCCTCCGCTTCGAGTTCTGGGAGCCCCGACAGGATATCCGGCCTGAGGCGGAAGAAGGCGGAGATCGCGTCTTCTCCTGAATGACCGAAGGGAGGGTTGCCGATGTCGTGGGCCAGGCAGGCCGCACGAACCAGGTCGCCAAGCTGCCGCGATTCATCACCGCCCCAGCCTTCCTGGCCTTCCAGGACGCGTTCGCCGACAATGCTGCCCAAGGACCGACCCACGGCGCTCGTCTCGAGGCTGTGGGTCATCCGGTTGTGGACAAAATAGCTCTCAGGCACCGGAAAGACCTGGGTCTTGTCGTTCAGGCGCCTGAAGGCTGTCGAGAAGATGATCCTGTCCTGGTCGCGCTCGAACTCGGAGCGGCCCTTGGTGATCCGGTTGTCCGCGAAACGCGGTACGAGGAGCTGTGCGAAGTCCATCCGGGGGAGTATGCGCAATCCTCCGGTCGTCCACAAGGTCGCGAAACAAGGCCTAACAGAGGGACAGACACCGTTTTGTGAGATTCATTATTGACTTTTTTATCGACATGACACATTTTTAGCGGATATGGGAGCAACTACCGTGCTAAAAACCAAGGTTTCCTTTGCGCCTTCCGTCCGCAGGCTGCCACAGTACCTCCATATCATCCGCGCCTCCCTTGCGGCAGGCGACACATTCATCTCAGGCACGGTCATCGCCCAGGAGCTCAACCTCGAGCCCATCCAGGTCCGCAAGGACCTGGCCATCACAGGGATAATCGGCAAACCCAAGAAGGGCTACCCGGTGCCAGCCTTGGTCCAGGCCATCGAGCGCTACCTTGGCTGGGACCAATCCCACACTGCCCTTCTTGTTGGCGCTGGAAACCTCGGTTCCGCCTTGGCCGGCTACCCGGAGTTCGCCCGACACGGACTCAACTTCGTTGCCGCTTTTGACACCGACCCCGGAAAGATCGGGAAGCAGATCCACGGGGTCACGATCCACGATATGGCCAAGCTCGGCGATATGGCGGGCAGCCTCAAGGCCTGCATGGCAGTCCTTGCGGTTCCTTCTCCCAATGCCCAGGCAACCGCCGACATCCTTGTGAAAGCGGGCATCAGGGCCATCTGGAACTTTACCAACATCAAGCTCAAGGTCGATCCCGAGATAGTTGTCCAGCGTGAGGACCTGTCCTCGGGCTTTGCCATACTCTCGGTGATGATGAACACCCGGAACACCTGCGGCACAAAGCCAGGGCACGCGAAAGAGGACTGATCGCCTCCGTGACCGGACCCTCGGCGAAGGACCTCGGGCAGGCCGG
>JBMOIK010000492.1:0-3067 GCA_049317365.1 Rectinemataceae bacterium
TCGTGTTTCTTGGAACGAATTTCTTTCTTCATTTCATGATGAAGGGGTCCTGGCTCGACCTCCTCCTTGTAATGAGCCTCGGCATCCTCTCGACGATCTCACTTGGCCTTGCCTTCGCATCCCGCTTCAAGAGCGAGGAACTGGCTGGAGGGATCATGAATCTCATAACTATGCCTATGCTCGGGCTTTCCGGCGTTTTCTTCCCGCTCGAGGGTGCGCCGCGGTGGATCGGTCTGGCGGCCGATGCCCTGCCCCTGACCCACGTCACGAAGGCAGCCCGCGACATCATGCTCGAGGGCTCGAGCCTCGTGGCGGTAGCGCCCCATCTCCTCTTCCTCCTGGCCTTCAGCGCCCTTTCCCTCGTGGTGGCCTCCCTGCTTTTCCGCTGGGATTGAGGCGGGTTTGACCCTCCCGTACCACGGCGCTATAGTCTGCCGGACAGGAGGAATAGGTGGGCATTGAAGCTGCGAGGGCGCATCTTGGAGGCTTTGGCAAGGGCGGGGCGATAGTAGAATTCGCAGGCTCGAGTGCGACCGTCGAACTTGCGGCTGAAGCCCTCGGTGTGGAGCCCGGACGGATAGCCAAGACCCTTTCCTTCAAGGCGGAAGGGCAGGGAAGGTTGATCCTGTTTGCGGGAGATGCCCGCATAGACAATGCGAAATACAAAGCCCGCTTCGGAGCGAAGGCAAGCATGCTCTCCCCCGATGAAGCCTTCGGATTGACGGGCCATAGGATAGGGGGGATCTGCCCCTTCGGCCTTCCTTCACCGGTCGAGGTTTGGCTGGACGAATCGCTCCGGCGCTTTGACCATGTGTATCCAGCCTGCGGCAGCTCCAATTCCGCCATTCGGGCAAGCCTCCAGGAACTTGAGACCTGGTCTGGAGCCTTGGGCTGGGTCGATGTAGGGAAATTGCCGGAGACAGCAACAACGGCATGAGCAGGCCCTTCCATACGGGAAAAGTCCAGGCTCTCAGGAATGGATTCCTTGTCGCACTGCTGGCCGTAGCCTGGCTAGAGCCGCTGACATCGCAGGATGGGAATCTCGCCGATCGGGGATTTACCCTGACAGCCCTGTTTCCACTGACCCAGGGGCTTGCGCCGTGGGCTTCCCTGCCTGCTGTCCTTCTAGCACCCGGAGAATTCAGGCTCTCCTCAACAGCCTGGTGGAGCAATACCCTTCGCTATGATGATGGCAGCGATTTTCCCAACTGCGTCCTGGTGGCCGATGGTGAGGAGCTTGTAGGTCGTTTCGCGCTGTCCATCGGCCTTGGTCAGGGTTTTGAGCTTGAGTCATGGGCGGAGGGTGCGGCTGTCGGTGGCGGAGTAATGGATGGCGCCCTGTCAGGATTCCACAAGGCCTTCGGCTTTCCCAACCAGGCGCGCGACATGATCCCGGACAACCAGGTGCGCTTTTTCATAAAGGGACCGATGGGCGTCATCATGGATGTCGAGACCCCTGTGGCAGGTTTGACTTCACTCGGGGCAGGCCTTCTGTGGCATGTACCCGTCGATCTTCCCATGACGGCTGCGATCCGGGCCACCTATCCCGTGCCGGCCGCCGATCCCTGGGTGCTCGCGAGAAGCTCCGCAATCGAGGGAGCCTTGGCCTTTCATGGGCAGGCAGGACGGTTCTCGTGGTCACTGTCTTCGGGTGTGGCATGGCAGGATCCCTCGAAGGCTCCCACTGAGTTTCTTGCGAAGGGCCCCATCGCCCAGGCGGGATTCCGAGTGTTCTATGTGCCGTCACGCTCCCTGGCCCTTGGTATCGAGGCTGCCGCTTCGAGCTCTCCTTTCACCCTCAGGCTCCAGTACCTCGACGGGATTGCCGGCAACTCCTGGTTCGGCGTCAAGGCAAGGCTTGGGCAGGGGGTGGTTCTGGAAGCAGCCATGATCGAAGAACTCGCCTCGTGGGCAAGCATCGAGGTGGCATTCCAGGTAGGCTTGTCCTGGGAATACGGAGCAGGCTCGCATTGACGCTGGCTTGCCCGCCATGATACACACTAGTGGCGTCTGGCACGCTATCCAAGCACTACAATGAAACCCACGAACCGATGGAGATCGTCCCGCTACCCGCACGGTTTCAAGCGCGGACGAAGTGGGCGGCGCAGTCGTATCATGCTTTTTCTGGTCATTGCGTTGCTGGCAGTCGCCGGCTTGGGCGCCTGGTTCCTTTCGAGGCCTTTGCCTTGGGTTTCAAGTACTGCACGGCCGACGCGGACACAGGTGCTCGCCCTGTGGGAGGCCTCGGACTGGCAGGGTGTCATCCAGACCTGCGACCAGGCCCTGCTTCATGCTCCGCTCGACCCTTTTTCCCTGGGAATGAAGGGTGTCGCCTCGTTCTACCGTTCCCTGGCCCTTCCGGAAGGGGAGGAGCGCGCAGCCATGAATGACTCGGCCATAATAGCCCTGCGCAAGGCCCTTGCTACGCAGCAGCAGCCGGACTCGAAGCGGATGCCCAAGGGCGAGCTCGAGTACATCCTCGCCCAGGCCTATTTCCAGAAAGGTGATAGTTATTATGATCTTGCCGCGCTGTCGATGACCCGTTCAGCCTTGGACGGCTATGACGCGGACGACTCGCACGAGTACCTCGCCATGTCGTACTCCAGGATGGGACAGGTCAAGCCCGCCATCGACGAGTTCGTGAAGGCAATGGCTTCGAGCCAGAATCCCATAATAAGGATAGCGGCCGCGAAGGAGTACCTCAAGCTGGAGGATTTCGACCGGGCTGAGGGCCTCCTCATCGAGGCGACAGCATCCAGGGAGGACGCGGTCGCACGGGAATCAGCGCGCGCCATCCTCGCCAACCTCTATCTGACTCGATCAAAACTATCGCTCTATGAAGTCCAGGTGGGCGCGATGCTCGCCGAGAACCCTGATTCGGCGGAAGCCCACTACCTGATGGGCCTCCTTTTCCAGGCACGGGGCGATCCCGTCCATGCCCGCGCGGAATGGCGCAAGGCTGTCTCACTTGATCCCATGCATGCCGCGGCGCGCCAGAAGCTGGCCGAGCGTTCCTGAACCATCGGAGGTAATTCTATGGGCCTTAGATCTTTCTTCGACTCGTTTT
>JBMOIK010000493.1:0-3049 GCA_049317365.1 Rectinemataceae bacterium
TGAGGGGCTCGAAGAGCTTCTGCCTGATCGTGAAGATGGCCTCGCTCTCGCTGAGCTTCTTTCCAAAATCGGTGTGGGCATGGCCCTCGGTGGTGATGATGTGCTTGACGCCCATCGCCGCCGCTGCCCGTATCGCCTTGATTATCTGCGAGGTTCCATAGCGCCAGGGCGCTTCGGGGTCGAGAAGGGAGGCATGGGCGCAGTACGAGGTGATCGTCAGGCCGTACTTCGTGAAGAGACGCTTGAGCTCGAAGGGATTGGCATCCAGGCTCGCGACGGCGGTGAAGCCGAACTCCGCGCCCAGGCAGGCCCCATCGGTATTGTCCGTAATGTCCGCGTACTTGATGCCAAGGCCCTGCAACCTCTCGAGCTGGTGCTCGAGCACCGAGAATCCATCGACGAGTGCAAAACATCCAACCTTGATCGCCATATCGTTCCTCCTTGTATCACAGGTCCCTGCAGGCAGGAACCGCCATCAGTCCTTCAGCGCCGCGTCAAAAGCTATGTTCGAAGGCGCGAAATCGACACGCCTCACGAAATCGAGGGCTTCCTTCGCTCCGAACTCCCGCTCCATTCCGGAGTCCTCCCACTCGACAGAGAGGGGACCCTGGTAATTGGCTGCATTGAGCTCGCGGATGATGTTCTCGAAATCGACGTCGCCATGGCCGAGGCTCCGGAAGTTCCACCCTCTCCGGTTGTCGCCGAAGGCGATGTGCGAACCCAGGATGCCAGAGCGCCCGTCGAGGGTGACGGCAGCGTCCTTCATGTGGACATGGTAGACCTGCCTGGCGAAGTCGCGGACAAAGAGATCGGGCTTCATGCCCTGCCAGACGAGGTGGCTCGGATCGAAGTTGAAGCCAAGGGTCGGACGATGCTTGAACTCCTCCAGGAGTCTCTGCGCAGTGTAGAAGTCGAAGGCGATCTCGGTGGGATGGACCTCGAGGGCGAACCTGACGCCACAAGCGTCGAACTCGTCGAAGATCGGGGTCCAGAGCTTCACGATCTCCTTGAAGGCGTCGTCGACCATCTGCTCCGAGGTCTGGGGAAAGCTGTACCAATACTTCCATATCGGCGAGCCCATGAAGCCTGTGACAACCTTCATGCCCATGTTCTTCGCCGCGCGGGCGGTGTACTTCATCTCCTCTATGGCCCACTCGCGGATCTTGTCGGGCTTGCCCTTGACCTCGGCCGGCGCGAAGCCGTCGAGACGGGGATCCCAGAGGTCACCGACGCACTGGCCGGCGAGGTGGCTGCCGAGGGCCCAGGCCTTGAGCCCGTGCTTGGCGAGGATGGCCTTGCGCTCGGCCACGTAGGCGGGGTCGGTCGCGGCGCGCTTGACGTCCATATGGTCGCCCCAGCAGGCGATCTCGACGCCGTCGTAGCCAAAGGACTTCACCTTCGCGCAGAGGGCATCGAAGCCCAGGTCGGCCCACTGGCCGGTGAACAGGGTAACGGGTCTTGCCATGATCTGTGTCTCCTCTTCCTACATGTCCAGCCAGATGGCACCCTTGCGGGAGCTGTCGACGCACTTGCCGATGAAGCGGACGCCGGCGACGCCGGCCTCCACACCCGGGAAATCAAGTTCTGCCTCGGTGGGAGTGCCTCCCGCCATTTTCTTGGCGAGGGCCTTGATGAAGGTCTTGTAGATGTTCGCGAAGGCCTCGAAATAGCCTTCGGGGTGCCCCGAAGGAATGCGCGAATAGGACTGGGCGTGGGAGTGGAAACCGTCCCGGCCGCGCGAGAGCGTGACCGTGGGCTCGCCCAGCTTCGATACGACCAGATAGTTGGGATTTTCCTGTGACCACTGGATGGTACCCGTGGAACCACAGACCCTGACGCGGAGCGCGTTGTCGAAGCCGATGGCTACCTGGCTTGACCAGTAGAGTCCCTTCGCCCCGCCCTTGTAGTTCACCATGATGCTGGCGTTGTCATCGAGGACGCGACCTGCAACGAAGCTGTCGAGACGGGCGCAGAGCGAGGCGATCTCGAGGCCGGTCATGTAGGAAACCATGTTTTCGACATGGCTGCCGATGTCTCCGACGCAGCTGGATTTGCCCGTCTGCTTGGGATCGAGGCGCCATGCAGCCTGTTTCTGCCCCTCCTTCTCGATGGGAGTGGCGAGCCATTCCTGGGGATACTCGGCGTTGACAAACCTGATGTCCCCGATTTCGCCCTTCCTGATCATCTCGCGGGCATGCTTGACGGCCGGGTACCCGGTATAGGTGTAGGTCACGCAGAAGAGGAGCCCCTTCTGCTTCGCGAGTATCCCGAGTTCCTCGGCTTCCGCGGTCTCGAAGGTGAGGGGCTTGTCGCAGACGACGTTGATGCCCTGTGCGAGGAAGGCCTTGGCGGCAGGATAGTGCTGGGCGTTGGGGGTGACAATGACGACAAAGTCAATGCCATCGGAGCGCTTGGCCTCGGCTGTAGCCATCGACTCGAAATCGGCATAGAGGCGCTCGTCCGACAAGCCCAGGGACCTGCCGGTCTCAAGGGTCTTCCCGTGCTCGCGGGAAAAGCAGCCTGCGGAGAGGACGGCAAGGCTGTCGAGACCTATGGCCTTACGGTGCACGTCCCCGATAAAGGCGCCAGGACCACCGCCGATCATGCCATAGCGAAGCACGCGGGCCTCTGCGCCACCCTTTGAACCTTCGATCATGGACCCTCCCTTCGTGATGGACTGCAAAGCCGAGGCATCCCGTCGACCCTCGCCGCCGCATTCCATGCAATCGTCATGCACGCGCGTGCATTTTATCTACAACGATGCTACACCCATTGGGCGGATCGCGCAAGTCTCATAATTGTCCCAGGATTCAAGTCCAAGGAGAGCCAGACAAAGCCGTCACCGTGACCGCTCTGTCCAGCGCCGCTTCTCAAGAGACTGCCGCTCTGGCTACTGCCGCTGCTCCGAAGACTGCCGTTCCAGTCAGGGCCACAGCCGCTACAGCCGGCACAGGAACTGCCTTGCCCCTGCCTGCTCCGCCCCCGCTGCCGCCTTCTCCGGTTTCACGTCCCCTTCCGCATCTGAATCCTCTACGGGGGTCGGACTACT
>JBMOIK010000494.1:0-3044 GCA_049317365.1 Rectinemataceae bacterium
TCCCCAACATCGGCTGCACGATCCACGCCCACCCCTTCTACTGCATGCCCTACGTCGTGCAGGCCAAGCCCATACCCAGCGTCTCCGAAGCCACGCTGGGCCGGGGCGACGTGGGCTGCATCCCCTACACCAAGGCCTATACGAGGGAGCTGTCGGAAAACGTCTACCACTACTTCGAGGAGCGCAGGGCCATTGCAGAGAAGAAGCCAATTGGCTGCATTTTGCCGCTGCACGGCGTCGTCGTCTCCGGAGACGACATCTACATGGCCTACAGCATGCTCGAACGCATCGAGTGCGACGCCATGTGTGGCATTTTCAAGAACAGCATCTAGGCGACAGGGAGGGCAGGCAGGATGCTGGGCTTCGAACGAAAGGCTGAGATCGCCACCATCCTCGAGGAATCGGGCATGGCCGAGGTCGTCTCGCTGTCCGAGCGCTTCGGCGTCTGCAGGGAGACCATACGGCGGGACCTGGGCGAGCTCGAGCGGGAGGGTGTGGTCAAGCGGACCCACGGTGGCGCTGTCCTCGACCTGTCCACGCCCAAGGCCCACGCTGAATTCCCCGTCGCGGTCCGGGAAATCCAGCGCCAGGCGGAGAAGCTCGTCATCTGCCGGAGGGCGGCCTCGATGATCGAGGACGGCGACACCGTTTTCATGGACAACAGCTCGACGACCCTCTACCTCCTCCGCTACCTGCCCCGTGGCAGGCGGGTCTGCATCCTCACGAACTCCCTGAAGCTGATACTCGAGGCAGTCAGGGTCGGAAATCCGGACATCCAGCTCGTCTGCCTCGGCGGCGAATTCAAGGAAAGCAATATGTCCTTCTCCGGCGCCATCCCGCAGCGCATCGGCAAGGACTACTATCCGGGCAAGGCCTTCATGTCCTGCGCGGGCATCAGCGAGCGGCAGATGCTGGCAGACTCCAGCGCAGCGGAGGTGGAGACCAAGCGCCTCATGATCGAGCGCTCCCACGAGGTCGTCATCCTCGCCGACCACACGAAGTTCGAGAATGCCGGCCAGGTCTTCCTGGCCGACTTCACGGCCATCGACTGCATCGTCACCGACCCAGGGACGCCTGTGGAATCCCTGGCCTACCTGGCGGGCTACGGGACGAAGCTCGTCATTGCCGAGGCTGGCATTTGAGCGCGGACTACCTGGCCTTCGACCTCGGCGGAAGCGGCGGCCGGCTTGTCCGGGGCCGCTTCGACGGCCGCCGCCTGGACCTCGAGACCGTCCACAGCTTCGACAACGAGGCGGTGGCGGTGGACGATTGTCTGTATTGGGACCTTTTTGGCATCTACCGGGAGTTGAAGGCGGGCATAGGGAAGGCGGCGGCATCGGCCGCAGCCCCGCGCTCCATAGGCTTCGACTCCTTCTCCAACGATTTTGCCTTCATCGACCGACGCGGGGAACTCCTGACCCCGCTGCGCTGCTACCGGGACGGACGCACCGACCGACACAAGCAGGCCATCTACGCGAAGATGCAGATGCGCAGGCTCTACGAGATAACCGGCAACCAGAGGGCCCCCTTCAACACCCTGATGCAGCTGGCCGCCATGCGCGAGGCCGGCCAGGGGCATATCCTTGACAATGCGTACAAGATGCTCTTCACCCCCGACCTCCTCGTCCACTTCCTCTCGGGCGAGGCGGCGACGGAGTACACCATGGCCTCCGTGAGCCAGCTCCACGATATCTGCGCCGGGGGGTGGAGCCCCGAGATCCTCGCGGCCTTCGCCCTGAGACGGGACATGCTCTGCGACATCGTAGAGCCCGGGACGATCATCGGGAGGACGAGGCGATCATGCGATGCCGGGCTCGGCCTGTCTGGACTGAGTGTGGTCGCGGCCTGCGAGCACGACACCGCCTCGGCCTTCCTTGCCGCGACCTCCGAAGGAGATCGCGCCATCATCAGCAGCGGGACCTGGTCCCTCGTCGGGACCGAGGTGGACAGCCCCATCGTGACGGAGTCGGGGTACCGCCACAACATCGCCAACGAGGGCGGCTTCGGTGGCAGGCACCGCCTCCTCCGGAATGTCATGGGGCTCTGGATCATCCAGGAACTGAGGCGCCAGCAACACGGAGAGGGTGGGCAGTGGAGCTTCGAGGAGATGGAAGAGGCAGCAGCCCGCGCCGAACCCTTCGCGCACAGCATCGACCCGGACGATCCAGCCTACTACGCACCGGAGGACATGGCTGCCACGATCGCCAGGTGCTGTCTCGAAAGGACGGGAAAGGCCCCTGCATCCATGGGAGAGACGGTGCGCTGCGTCCTTGAGAGCCTGGCCTTCAAGTACCGATGGGCAATGGAGAAGATTGAGGAACTGACTGGCCGGCCGATCAGGGCTGTGAACATCGTCGGCGGGGGTTCGAACAACCGCCTCCTCTGCCAGTTCACGGCCAATGCCTCTGGCCTGCCCGTCCTCGCCGGACCCTCAGACGCCTCGGCCCTCGGCAACATCCTGGTCCAGCTCCTCGCCGATCGCCAGATATCCTCCATCGGAGAGGGCAAGCGGCTGATCGCGGATTCCTTCCGCATCGAAGAGTACGCTCCGGTCGGAATCGCGGCGTGGAATGAGCGCTATGGGGCATTCAAGCTGGCCTTCAGCCTGGAGTGAGATGCCAGGGCCCTGCTGCCGGGCGCCTTGGCGCAGCCCGCTATCATGACCCGCTATGAAAAGAAACCGCCGAACATCATCGACGTTCGGCGGTTGTTCAGGCGCAGGTCGGAGTCGAACCGACTCGTGAAGGTTTTGCAGACCTCTCCCTTCCCACTTGGGTACTGCGCCATGTTCTGTATCGAAAATAATATAGCCACTCCTCAATGGCTGAGGCAAGCCCCATGGAATTCCGGCCGCGGAACGCCCTTGGGGGCGGCCTCGAACTCGAGTTCAAAGCGGCCGAGCGACCAGTTGTCCATGGCGCGTTCGCGTTCGCCCTGGAGGACGTGGATCAGCATCGAGCGCTGGTTGTCGACGGCGGTGGTGAAGAGTTCGCCGGCCTTCACCGGGATGGTGGTGTTGCGCGGGATGATCACGTTCATCAGCC
>JBMOIK010000495.1:0-3043 GCA_049317365.1 Rectinemataceae bacterium
GGAAACTGCCCGTGGCACCTTACTCTCTACCAACAAGGTTCGAGGAACTTCTTAAAGGATCCGCCAGGGAGCCAATCAGCCAGCCTCGTATCGCACAGCCCTCAGTACCCGGACAGTATCCTGGCCACCCGCTCGCCCCCGAGGGTCAGCACAAAACCAGCCAGGCGCGGACCCTGGTCCTTTCCGATGAGGGCCTGGTAGACGACCTTGAAGAAGGCCTTGGGCTCGAGCCCATTGGCCTTGGCTGCGTCGAAGATGGCAGTTGACAGTTCCTTTTCCTCGCGGGGGCCCTTCCGTGCCAGCTCGCGGAGGGCACGGAGGGCCGAGGCCTCGTTGGCTGCCACCGCGATGGGGGACCCCTCGTCGCGCACGGAAAAGCGGAAATCCTCTGGGGCGCATTCGCTGACCCAGTACCAGGCGCGGACAGCCCTTTGGCGTACACGGGCGACCTGCTCTATCTCCATGCCGGGCAGGCTCGCCAGGACCCGCTCGATGTCACCCTGGTAGATCAAGAGGAGGCTCGTGAGGTGGCGGAAGGCTACCTGGTAGGGCATGCGCCCAGGCACTGACTCAAGCTGTGACAATTCATAGATTCGTCTTTCCCGCCTCTGGGTCTCCTCATCCTTGGCTGCCTCGGCGCCCCAGTAGATACGCTCGGTCTTGTCGTAGTCCTCGTGGATCTTGATGACGTCGAGGTCGAAGGAGATGGAAAATTCGGTGTTGGGACGGGTTCCCGCAAAGAGATAACGCACGATCTCGGGTTGGTAGACCCGGAGGAGATCGGGAAGATCGACCACCTTGCCCTTCGACGAGGACATTTTCCCCGGCGAGCCCTTGATGCCTATGAAATCGTAGCGGAAGGTGACGGGAGGCTTCCTGCCATAGACCTCTTCGACGACATGCTTGGAGGTGTCGAAGGACCCGCCCTCGGAGTGGTGGTCCTTCCCCGCTGGCTCGAAATCCACGCCTTCCTTGGCCCAGCGCATGGGCCAATCGACACGCCAGACGAGCTTGGCGCCCTTGAGCGTCCGGAGGTCTCCGGTCTCGTGGTGACCGCAGGCTTCGCAGCGGTACTCAAGGCCCCAGTCGCCGTCCCAGGAAATCACCTCGGTCGTATCCTTCTGGCACTGCGTGCAGAAGACCGAAACCGGCCACCACTCGCCCTGGATCTTGTGGTCCTCGTCGCGGTACTTGTCGAGGATGACCTTGAGCTCGGGCCGCTTCTGCAGGGCAGTGCGCATCCCCTCGGCGTAGAGCCCAGAGCGGTAGCGTTCGGCCTGGTAGAGGAACTCGGGATGTATGCCCACCTCGGGGAGTACCGACTCCACATCCACCTCATGGTGGCGGGCGTAGCTTGAGTCCCTGCCCCAGGGGTCGGGCACCATCGTGATTGGGAAGCGGAGGTGCTTTTCCAGGACGTCCTGGGAGGGCATGTTGGCGGGGACCTTGCGGAAGACGTCGTAATCGTCCCAACTATAAATAAAGCGGACCTTCTTGCCGCGGTCCCGGAGGGCCCGGACCACAAGGTCGACTGAGATCATCTCGCGGAAGTTTCCGACGTGGACGGTACCTGAAGGAGTGATGCCCGAGGCGCAGGTATACTCAGGCTTGTCGCCCCAGGTGGAGATGATGGTTTCGGCGGCCTGGTCGGCCCAGTGGGTGCTCTTGATCGGTTCCATGGTGGGGGAATATAGCCCGGGAGGGTGTGGACCATCAAGGGAAGGAAGGCTCTGGGGTTGATGGCCTGCTGTGCCGCACGATTGCGCACAGTCCTCCGCGAGACTATAGTCCCTCATAGATCCTTTGCGTCGGGTCGTCGGGGCAATCCGCCTTCGAGACTCTTTGGGGGCATGCCTGCACCGGCCGTGACGGCTCCAGGCCAGGGAGGCAGGCATGAGCGCTGACAGGTTATCCGACCAGACGGCAGAGCTGCGAAGGCGCGCCGAGGAGGAGCTGCGGGAAAAACTGGGGCAGGGGCCCTTGGCAGCTGGCCCTGGTCCACTTTCGGTGGCGGAGTCCGAGTTCAACCTGCTAGAGCTCCAGATCCACCAGATCGAGCTCGAGATGCAGAACGAGGAACTCCGTCGCTCCCAGGAAGCGCTCGAAGTCATGCTCTCCCGCTACTTCGACCTCTACGACCAGGCCCCCATTTGCTACCTCACCTTAAGCGAGAAGGGCCTCATCATCGAGGCCAACCTGGCGGCAGCTACATCACTCGGCATGGAAAGACGCGCCCTGGAAAGGCGGGTATTCAGCTATTCGATCGCCCGGGACGAGGGTGGAGTCAACTATCACGAAATATTCTACAAGCACCGCAAAGGCCTCTTCGAGACGGGCCAGCCTCAGTCCTGCGAGCTCTGCATGGAGAAGGCCGATGGGAAGCGCTTCTGGGTCCAGATCGCTTCGACCCTCGCCAGGGATGCTGATGGGAAGCCAGTGCAACGAGTCATCCTGAGCGACATCGACGAACGCAAACGTGCGGAACTCGCATTCAAATTCCTGAAGGACGACCTTGAAAACCAGGTATTGAAACGGACTGCGGAGGTACGCAATCTGGCGATATCCGTCACGCGTGCGGAAGAACGGGAACGCCAATTCATTGCCCGCGACCTGCACGACGGTATCGGGCAGTTGCTCCATGTGATCCTGCTCAAATCGGAAGGCCTGGGCAGCCTGGATCTCAAGCCTAAAAGCCTGGTCCTTTGCAAGGAACTGGACGATTTGCTCAGGGAGGCTATCAGAATGGTGGGATCGGTTACCTCCCGTTTGAGTCCGCCAGTACTCGCTACCTTCGGCCTGGTACCCGCTTTTTCCTGGCTTGCAGAGGATCTCGGGCGCGAGTACGGCCTTCGGGTACATCTTCAGTGCGAGGAAATGCCTGAGCCCTTCCCTGAGGAGCTGTCCCTTGTCCTGCTCAGGTCGGCGAGGGAATTGCTGATCAATGTCGCAAAGCATTCGGGGCAATTGGAAGCATGGCTTGGACTTTCGAGGGGCTACTGGAAATCGAGTGGAAGTATTGGGTAGAATGCCTGTATGAGCGACG
>JBMOIK010000496.1:0-3035 GCA_049317365.1 Rectinemataceae bacterium
GATTCGAGGACCAATTCGCGGGCTGTCATCGGCGTTTCTCCCAAAGGTACATTCCGGGGCTACGAACTGCCACGCGAAGCTAGTTTCTGGCCTCGCTGATCAGCGCATCAGAAGCCACAGCAAGAACAAGGATGATTCCAGTAGCGATATCTTGCCAATAAATGGATGCGTTGAGCAATACTAGGACTTGCTGATCCTCGCTAATCAGGCCCGCACTGTCCGCTGTACATGCTCGATATCTAGATTGATAGTGGAGCATTCGGCGACCATGGCTACGAAGCACTCTCCCGAAGCGCTTCAGCGTTTTGGAATCACGGGGAACACCAGTGCCGACGACTGCCTCAGTTCGCTGCGGTCGCTCATCTGATCGAGAGCAGGCCGCTTCTCCCCTGCCACTCCTCGAGGATCTGCTCATAGCCAGCGGTCAAACCAGGCAAAAGCCTCTTCCTGCATTGCGGTGTCGAAGCAGTGTGGACCCTCGTACCAACTCATCCTGAATTGATCCTGAGCCCCCGCCTTCAGCCAGATCGCATCGAGCGTCGCGGACGCATCTTCAACTTCTGCCCTGTCGAAGAGCCGGTCTTCTTTCGTCGCCTGCACAAGAGTCGGCAAGGGCGTCCTCATGGCGAGTATGTCGGGGTAGTCCATGAGGGCGGAAAGCCCAGGAACGTAGAGCATCCAGGTGTGGGTAAAGGCGGAGCGCCGGGCGAAATCAGCCCAGGTGCTCATGAAGCCCGTCGTCACCGAGCAGCGTATGCGCGAGTCGCTTCCGGCCAGGACGTTGGTCCTCATCCCCCCGCCCGACAGGCCTCCGCAGCCGATGCGCCCGGGATCGACGTCGGGCCGTGATGAAAGGTAGTCGAGGGCTGCCCGGTCCTCGGAGAGCGTGACGCCCGGCCAGGTGAGTCCGGCCGAGAAGAGGCACCTGGCTACAATCGACTCATGCTGTCCCGCGAAGGCGTTGTAGCGGTCAATCTCGGCAGCCGATTCTCCGGGGGAAACATCATAATCAGTACATGAATATCCTGAAATGGCGTCGGAAGATGAAAGCTCGCGCAGGTCCTCGGGAGCCCGCATCATGCGTTCGACCACCAGACCCGGCAGGTCTGAGGCAAGGATCCTCCTGCTCTCGAAGGGGAAGACGTCGTGCACGAGGACTGCGTAGCCCCGCCTCGCCAGCTCCTTCGCCCAGGCCCGTCCGCCATAATAGAGCTCACGGTAGGCCTTCAGGTGGGGCTGGCTGTCTCCATCGACATCGGTGATCTTTTGCTTGCCGAAGTACTTGTTCCCCCCATGATCGTGGAGGGCGAGGACTGCGGGAAGCCTTCCTGCGGCTTTTGCGGGTTTGAGGAAAAAAGCCTGGGTGGGCGGTCCATAGGGCAGTTGCCAGCGGAGTTCCTCGATGACAAGGCCATCGACGATCCTCTTGTCGAGGAGCTCTGCCCGGGGCAGTTCCAGATCCTCGGCCAGAACAAGGGAGGCAAAACGTTTCCTGGCTTCAAGCCTCCAGGCCTCCACATCCTTCCATCGCTTGTCGAGGAAGGAATACTCATGCCTGCGTCCTGAGGTCAGGCCATCGATCCATCCACCATAGGCACCCAGCAAGGCGGTGGTTGAAGTCATCGTAAGTATGTCCTTTCCGGCTATCCTGCCTGATTGTAGTAATTATGCCCGAAAGCGTTCACCCATCAGGCCCGGCCAATGAGCCCGAGGTCCCGTACCGCTCCCTTGTCCGCGCTCGTGACCATGGCTGCGTAGGCACGGAGCGCAGTGGAGACGGAGCGCTCGCGCTGCCCTGGCTTCCAGGCAAGGTCACCGAGCTTTTCCATTGCCTCGCGGCGGCTGCTGAGTTCCTCGTCGGAAACCGCGATCCGGATCGAGCGCTTGGGGATGTCGATCTCGATGATGTCGCCGTCGCGGACCAAGGCGATGGCGCCACCGCTCGCGGCCTCGGGGCTGGCGTGGCCGATCGAGAGACCCGAGGTGCCGCCGGAAAAGCGGCCGTCGGTGAGGAGGGCGCAGGCCTTCCCCAGGCCCTTCGATTTCAGGTAACTGGTTGGATAGAGCATTTCCTGCATGCCAGGGCCGCCACGGGGGCCCTCGTAGCGGATGACGACCACGTCGCCCGCCTTCACCCGGTCGCCGAGGATTCCCTCGGAGGCTTCCTCCTGGCTCTCGAAAACCACTGCTGTGCCGCGGAAGCCCAGGTTGGAATCGTCCACGCCGGCTGTCTTGACGACGCAGCCATCGACTGCGAGGTTGCCGTAGAGTATGGCCAGGCCCCCGTCCCTGCTATAGGCCTTCCCAATTGTGCGGATGCAGCCCTTCTCGCGGTCGAGGTCGAGCTCGGAGGCCCGTGCGCCCTGGCTGAAGGCCACGAGATTGGTCGTGTTGCCAGGGGCTGCCTTGTAGAAGTTGGCGAGTTCCGTCGCTCCTGGTCCCTGGCCGCCGGTTCCCAAGAGGTCCCAGCGCTCGAGGGCCTCGCCCATGGTAGCGGCGTGGACGGTGGGTACGTCGCGGTTGATGAGGCCGCCGCGGTCGAGTTCGCCCAGGATGCCCATGATGCCACCTGCGCGGTGTACGTCCTCGACGTGGTAGTAGCTCACTGCAGGCGCGACCTTGCAGATGCAAGGAGTGGAGCGGCTTAGCCTGTCCGTGTCCTTCATGGTGAAGGGTACTCCGGCCTCCTGGGCCACGGCGAGGAGATGAAGCACCGTGTTGGTTGAACCCCCCATGGCGATGTCGAGGCGCATCGCGTTCTCGAAGGCCTTGAAGCTGGCGATGGCCCGCGGGGTGATTGAAGCATCATTCTCGAGGTAGCGGCGTTTCGTGATCTCGACGATGCGACGGGCGGCGGTGAGGAAGAGTTCCTTCCGGTCAGCGTGGGTGGCAACGAGGGTACCATTGCCTGGCAGGCTCAGGCCGAGGGCTTCGGTGAGGCAGTTCATCGAGTTGGCGGTGAACATGCCCGAGCAGGAGCCGCAGGTGGGACAGGCGCTCCTCTCCGTGGCCTCGACATCGGCGTCGGAGACTGC
>JBMOIK010000497.1:0-3019 GCA_049317365.1 Rectinemataceae bacterium
TTGATGTCCTGGTACTCGTCGACGATGAGGTGCCGGATAGCTCCGCGAATGCGCGGACCGAGAACAGGATCTTCAAGCGCTTTCACGGTCTCAGCGATGATGCGCGAGAAGGTGAGGAAGTGGAATCGATCCATGAGATCGCAATAGGTCCTATATCGCTCGAGGTAGCCCGATTCCTCGAGATCCGCCTCGCTCATGAGCTCGTTGCCCGCGATGTCGATGATCCGTTCCCAGGCCCTGATGCCATCCCAGTGCCGCCCCGCGAGTTCTTTGAGCCCGAGGGTCCGTGCTTCCCTGCTCAGGATAGCGGCATGGCGATGTTCGTCGATTACTTCGTAGTTGCCAAATCGGGGAACGTTGTCCTGGAGGACCCTGAAGCACCAGCCATGGATGGTGCCGACATACATGGGACCGAGCCTGTCGAGGAAATCCTTTCCGAGAAGTTCCTCGCTCCGGCGATAGATTCGTTCCTTGAGCTCTGCGCCAGCCTTTTCGGTAAAGGTGAAGGCGATGATGGCAGCGGGCTCGATGCCCTCTGCCAGTATTGCCGCGACCCGACGCGATACCGCCTCGGTCTTGCCGGCACCAGCGCAGGCTATGATCTGAAGGTCACAGCCTCGGTGATTGATGATGTTCGATTGGGCCTCGGAAAGGGGGAAGGGGATGGCCTTCATGCCCCGGCCTCACCGGGAGCCTGGCTAGGGGAGAAAGCGGCCACCAAGTCGGCGACCGCCGCGCTGCCTGGTTCCTCGAGCGCAAAGACATTGAGGTGTTCCATGGCACGGGTCGCGCCGACGTAGATCAGGCTCCGTGTCATGCGCTCGACGGCATCCTCGCCATAGCCGGAGCCAAACCACGGTCTGCGTGGGAGGAAAAGGAATACGACCGGGAAATCGAGGCCCTTCGCCGAATGGAGGGTGGAAATGCGGACCTGTCCCTCACTGGCAAAATCGAAGGCCTGGGGATGGATATTGGCGGCGTCGATCCCCGCGGCTCGCAGGCCTTCGATCACGAACTTGATGTCATCGTTCATGGGTACTATGACGGCGATATTCTCCGGCGAGTAGTCAAGGGATTTCAGGAAGAAGCGCAGGCGCGCGAGGAGGAGGTCGAACAAGGCGCTCCGGTCCTTGGCCTGGAGCAGTTCCGGCGGTGGTCCCGGGCGGACCGCGCTCGGCTGGTTGTCCTTGTCGAGTCCCGGAACGAGGGCGCGATAGCGTTCCGCGAGGTCGTGGATAGGGATGCTGTTGCGGAAATTGGAGTGGAGAATCCGCGATTTCCCGACGACATCGAGGCCCGCCTGCCTGAAGGAAAAGCCAGGCTGATAGATTGATTGGTCGGAGTCCCCGGCGAGGATGACGCAGCGGCAGGCGCAGCCCTTGAGGGCCTTGAGATCGGCTGCTGCGAGGTCCTGGGCCTCATCGATGAAGATGTAGTCCACACAGTGTAAACGAGGGTCGGTGGGAGAAGCCTCGATGGCACGGAGAAGCTTGATACGCGAATAGCCCTTGGAGTAGCCCTTCGCCACTTCCATCTCGGCCGCCATCGCCTCGGCTGCTGCCCAGAGCTTCGCGCGCTCCTTGGAGCCCTTGGCCTTCTTCATCCCCCTGCGCTCATAGCCCTCGTTGACATAGGTCTCGTAGGGGACATCGTTACCCCAGATGATGAGCTCCGCCTCGGCCTCGACTTCCTTGGGTGGGATTCCTTCAGGACTGTATTTCTCGGATAGTGCCTTGATGCAGTCATAGTCCATGTGAGCGCCAGGTTCGATCGCCGCAAGGCGCTCCTGGATAAATGCATCGGCCGTCATGATCTTGTCTGCCCGGTTCTCGGAGGAGAGGATGGAGGCGACGTAACGGTCATAGCGGACGAGCGTCTGGTTGTAGGTCAATAGCGCTACAGAGCCCGAAAGCTCATCGAATCCGAGGCGTTTGTCTGCGCCACCTGTCTTGACCTTTTCGATGGCCTTCAGCAGTACCAGCGTCTTCCCTGTCCCGGCCGCGCCTTTTACGAGGAAGTCAGAATCCAGCTTGATCTGTTCGAGCACCTTGTTCTGCTCGGGTGTCAATTGGATGAGCATGCGCTCGTAGTCGGCACGTGTGCGGGTGTAGGCGGTCATCCTTCGCATCAGGCTGATGTACTCGTGTTCCTTGCGGAAGCCTTCCAGTTCCTTTCTGGCGGCCCGCAGCTCGGTTTCGATGGCGGCTCGTTCATGTCGCTCGTTCTGGGCCTTCTCGCCCCGCGCCTCGGCGATGCCCTCGAGTTCCTCGATGCGCCGGTCCTTCGCGATCATGGATGCGGCGAGAAGCTCGATCTTCTGATCCAATACCTGTTTCGCCGCGACGCCCTCGACGAGTGCCCGACGCTCTTCCGCATCCTTGCCACGCAGGAGGGCCAGGCGCCGATTCTCTTCGATCAAGACCGGCAGGGGTTTCCGTTCATCCCAAAGATCGAGGAAGCGACGTATCTCTTTGAGCTTCTCAGGAGCGCCAGCACCAGCGAGCATGCAGAATCGCTCGAGGTGTTGGGTCGCTGTCTCGGCGGAAGTCCTGTCAAGGTCGTGGAAATGATGGCGTACGGAATGGGTCTCGTCATGGGCCGTGATCATGGCATCCAGCGAAGCCAGACCGGGAACATAGCCGCCAGTCTTCTTCTTCGCGTAGGCGATGAAATGGTTCATCATGTAGGAGAACTTGAGCATCTCGGTACCAAAGCCGAAGCGATCCCGTATCCAGCCCTCAACGAAGGAATGGACGGCAAGGACAAAGAGGCCGGTGTCTGTTACTTGGAGAGTGGCGATCCTGTCGAGGTTCCGGCTGATTGTGACGGGGTCGTTGGCAGAAACCTCGCATTCTTGAATAGACATGACCCTTCCCTCACAAGCTCGCCTTCAAAGCAATGCAACCAAGTGTAGAGCGGAAGGTGCCCTGGCGCAAGAAGCGGGGAGAGTAGCAGAATGCCCCAAGACGCCAAGAATGCGAGATAAGTGAATGTGCCAGAATGATATAGATGTGGATAC
>JBMOIK010000498.1:0-3002 GCA_049317365.1 Rectinemataceae bacterium
CGTCCTTCGCGCCTATCAACGAGTAGCCGAGGCGCTTTGCGAGCCAGGTTTTGCCAGTGCCGGGAGACCCTTGCAGAATGAGATTCTGCTTGAGCCGGAGCGATTCGAGTATGAACTTGAGCCGATCGATGGGGAGGAAACATCCGTCGGTGATGATGGAGTCGATTGAAAAGGTTTCCGGCGGCTCGCTCAGAGGCGGATCGTCGGGCTCCCCAGGTTCACCGTCCTTCCCAGGAGTTTCATCATCTGTACCTCCCGTAGCGACATCGGGTTTTCTGTATTGCCAGGCTGCGAATGAGAGTTCTGGGAAAGAGTGAACCGGGTAGCCTTCTTCCAAAAACCTCGCGTTCAGCGTGTCTGTGATTTCGAGATAATCTTCCGCGCTGCAGCGCCGTTTCGGGCCGTTTTTTCCGAGCTCTATCCTGAGCTTGCCGGCAATGTAACTCTGCGACTGCCGATCTAGGGTGGGGAAGGTCCAGGGCCTTATCCAATAGAGCCCCATGGATAGATTCCACCCGACGCAATACACTCCTGCGGCATCTGAATATGCCTCAATGAAATCGCTCCTTGTATCCGTGTCGTCAGCGTCCGCGAAGGCTAGTGCGCAATCAAACATGGTCCACAACACGTCGATGTCGCTCGGCTTTCTGTCTTTGAAGAAGCCGAAAAACATCGATTTTTGTTGGTTGAGGACCGGGATTCCTTCAAAACTCTCTGGCACAGGCTCCGATACGCCGAGGAAGCCAGCGAGCTCCTGCGCTGCCTGCTTTCGATTGGCGTCCGTAGTGCCGCGGTTGAAGATTCCCATAATCGTGAATGGACAGATGTCCTGAAGCGGCTCGAGCCTGCCGTCGGCTCCCATGTCGTGAAGATACGACATGCATTCCACTCGGCTTGAAATGTCATTAATGCCTGCGATCAATTCAGATCGCTTGTCCTTGAAAGGTCGCAGCCCAGCCGCCATGGCCTCGTAGAACGAAGACCAGGCGAACTTCCGGTCGCTAGCGCCCAAGTCACCAAAGCGCTGACGCCAATAGGAATCATTTCGGAAGCGATCTATGTCCTGTGCCTCGTTCTCGAAGGTGAAGGCGATGAGGGCGTCATTGTGCCATGAGGCTCCAGGGACGATCTTCCACACGGTCCTCTGATAGGTGTAGAAGTACCATTCGCGTAAGGGTTCGACCGCCTTCCATGCCACCTTAACGCGCTTGCCGTCGCCAGGATTTTCCAGAACCGTGCCGATGGCCTTGATGCCCAGGACTGAGACGGAGTTGCCACGCGCATCGAAGCCCACATCCTTCTTCCGGGTATAGGCTGCCTTGATGGCAATGCGGTCGTTTGTCCTCATGGACTTGACGAGGTCGATATACTTGTCATCGTATCCGTTTTCCCAGATGCCTTCGGCGATGAAGCGCGGGGTCTGGTCCCTCGTCCGTCCGTAGGATGCCCCTACGAACCAGCAGGTTGATAGGCTGTGCTGTTCTGTCTGCATGTAGCTACTCTCCAGTTTTAGGAACCTGAGCCGGAATGCGCTTTGGAATTCAATGCGACTTGAAGCCCAAGATCGCGATAGAAAGAATAGAGTTTGGCGTGGTTGCAGGGGGCCACGGGGCACTGACCCTCATGATCACTCACTGCGCAGGATGCTCCTTCCTGTACTCCATAGCTGCGTCGGAAATCTCCCGTACAGACTTTCCCTGCCAAAGCCCCTTCTGCCATTCCGTATAATCGAATTTCTCCCGTTGAACGAGAGAGATGAAGCGTTCGGCCTCGACAATCCCGAGTCGTTCCAGGAGGATCGTCATTTCCTCCATTTTAAGTTCCGTGTCAGTCGCCATGTTTGACTTCCTCCCTTTCCAAAAGAACCGCTATAGGATCGACAATCCTGAGTGGCCCGAAAGCCTTCTCTCTCAAAATGCGCCTGTCCGTTGTAACAAAATAGTCGCAGCTTCCCGCGCGTGCGCAAGAGATATGCAAAGCGTCTTTTTCTCTGACTCCTCTTGCCGCAATTTCCTCAGCCAAGAATGTACGACCATACCAGTTCGAGAGCGCCTGCGCGGATCTGTTCCTGTATAGCCAGTTTGGCCTGGGTTTTAAGCGAGATGATGAGCTGGCCCTGGTCGTCAAAAGGACGATTGAAGACGCAGTTATCAAGATAGACGCGCATCAGACCTCCATTCCTTGAGGATAGCTCGACGATCGGATAGAACAGTCAGGTATCTTCTCAAAACAATCCCCCTGCCCACCATCCTCTCCCATCATCACTGGCCCCCACTTCCATAAAACCACGCATTGGCTTGTTTCACATCGGACTTCTGCACATCGCTATACATGATGTCTCGCAGGCCCGACATCCCGGAGGCATGGACTTTCTTCTGGAGCCCTTTGACCTTTTGTGCCCTCTCTCCGGAAATACCGAAGGCCGCCTCGAGAAGCATGGTCCAGTTGTCGTCAAAGAGTGTGGCCAGGAGGATGAGTAGCCAATAGTCCGCCATGTCGAAGGTGAAGGTTTCCTTTCCGATCGTGAGCGCAGTATAGGTTTCCCTTCCGGTGTAAGGTATTTCCTTGACCAGCCTGAGCCGCTTGCCTCCCGCGATATGTTTTTCGGCTTTTAGCAGTTCCGAGCTGTCGGAGAGTTTCCCCTGGCCGGTGAGAAAGTCATAGTACCTTCGAAGGTTTCCGAGGAAGCGCCTGGCGTTATTCAGGTTGAGCTCGAAGACATCGCCAAACATCATGTGGGTCTCGCACCACTCGAGGCAGACACTATATTCCCAGAAAGGAACCTTCTCGATGAAGCCATAATCCTCGATCCTGCCGAGGTAGGCGTTGAAGGCGAAGAGGTCGTCGAAGACTAGTCCGATCTCGGTCTCGTCAAGGGTTTCGGCCTCTTTCTTGAAGAAGGCCCTGAGGTCAGTTTTCTTGAAAAGGATGAAATCGATATCCTTGATCTGGGAATTTAAAGAACCGATAGTGCTTGCCATTAGCGGCTCCCCTTCGTTGCA
>JBMOIK010000499.1:0-3000 GCA_049317365.1 Rectinemataceae bacterium
TACAGGAACCGGATACCTCCTCGTACCCCCTGTGGCGACCTTCAGCTTGTCACCCAGGTCCTCGAAGTCTCAGGAACTCCCCTCGATTTGAAAAAGCCTGCAAGCTGCCGGGCAGAATACTACGTGCCCGCCGATGCCTGGTACTTCGCCAAGAACTCCCACGAGGGCTGGATGCCCTATTCCATCATCATGGAAATAGCCCTCCAGCCCAATGGCTTCATCTCGGGCTACATGGGAACGACACTGACCTATCCCGAGCGGAACCTTTTTTTCCGCAACCTCGACGGAACGGGGAACCTCAGGAAGAAGCTTGACCTTCGTGGCAAGACCATCGTCAACGATTCGGTCCTCGTGAGCACGAGCATGGCCGGGGGGGCGATCATCCAGAGCTTTACCTTTGCACTCAGCGTCGAGGGTGAGGTTTTCTATGACGGAAAGGCTGTATTTGGTTACTTCTCAGGCGAGTCCCTGGCCAACCAGCTCGGCATCGACAATGGAAGAACGACCGGGGCCTGGTTTGCCGACAAGGATCTCGCCGGCAACAAGCTGGAAGTCATCCAGCTCTCCGATGCCGCCCACCCCTTCTTCAAGGCTCCCGCCGGGAAACCCCACTACCGGCTTGCCGGGGGACAGCTGCACTTTGTCGACACCGTGACCATCGTCGAAGGCGGCGGCAACTCTGGCAAGGGCTACATCCTGGGCGAGCGCAAAATCGATGCAGGCGACTGGTTTTTCCGCTACCATTTCCACCAGGATCCCGTGATGCCCGGTTCCCTCGGGCTCGAAGCCATCATCGAGATCCTCCAGGTCTACGCCCTGAAAAACGACCTGGGCGCGGGCTTCACGAATCCCCGCTTTATCGCGCCGCTTTCGACCGTGGTGTGGAAATACCGCGGCCAGATCACTCCGACGAACAAGGCTATGACTGTTGACGTGCACATTACTGACATCCTTCGCGAGCCCGGAAGGCTGACCTTGGTCGGCGATGCCAACCTGTCCAAGGACAGTCTTCGCATTTATGAAGTCAAAGACATAGTACTGTCGATCGAAGAAGCATGAGCGCAGGCAGGGAGCAATCCATGGACACCATATCAATTGACACGAAACATGCCTTCCCACCGGGATGGAATGTCGATCCTGAAAAGCTGGGTACGACTGCCGGCCAGACGAAATCAGCACTGCTCGATCTTGCCAGACCTGTGTATCTCGCAGAGGCTGATGGTCAGTGGGGAGTCGCAAACGCCCTGGTTCCGGGTCCGGGCGCTCCAGTCCTCGCCTTCGCCGGGGCGCTCCTGCCCGAGGACCTCGGTGACCCCGCTTTCAAGGCAGCCCATGGTGTAAAGTACGCCTACCATGGAGGCGCCATGGCCAATGCCATCGCCTCGGAGGAGCTGGTGATCGCCCTCGGCAAGCAGGGCCTCCTCTGCTCCTTCGGCTGCGCCGGCCTCGTGCCCGACCGTGTCGAAGAGGGCATCCGCCGGATACAGGCGGAACTCCCCGATGGACCCTACGCCTGCAACCTCATCCATGCCCCAGCCGAGGAAGCCCTGGAAAGGGGTGCCGTCGAGCGCTTCCTTAAACTCGGCGTGCACACCGTCGAAGCCTCGGCCTACCTCGGACTGACAGAGCACATTGTCCTCTACCGCGTCTCCGGCCTCAGTCGCAGGCCCGACGGCAGCGTGGACATCGGAAACAAGGTAATTGCCAAGATCTCGCGCACCGAGACCGCCCGCCGCTTCATGGAGCCCGCCCCCCCCAAGATTGTCGCCAAGCTGCTTGAACAAGGCAGGATCACAGCCGAGCAGGCAGAGTTGTCTACGCTCGTACCCATGGCCGACGACATCACCGCCGAGGCGGACTCAGGCGGCCACACCGACAACCGGCCCTTTCTGACCCTGATCCCCTCCATCATGGCACTGCGCGACGAAATCATGAGCGAACGCAACTATGCCATCCCCCTCCGCGTCGGCGGCGGCGGAGGAATCGGTACACCGGAAGCGGCCCTCGCCGCCTTTACCATGGGAGTCGCCTACGTGGTCCTCGGCAGCGTCAACCAGGCTTGCATCGAATCGGGCGCCTCCGAACACACGCGCAAACTCCTCGCAGAAGCCCAGATGGCCGACGTCGCCATGGCTCCGGCCGCCGACATGTTCGAGATGGGCGTCAAGCTCCAGGTCCTGAAGCGGGGCACCATGTTCCCCATGCGGGCCCAGAAGCTCTACGACCTTTACACGGAGTACGATTCCATCGAGGCGATCCCGGCCACTGAGCGACAGAAGATCGAGGAGCAGATCTTCCGGGCCAATCTCGATGACATCTGGAAGGGAACCATGGATTTTTTCCGCGAGCGTGACCCCGGGATGCTCGAGCGCGCCATGGGCAGCCCCAAGCGCAAGATGGCCCTCATATTTCGTTGGTATCTAGGACTTTCATCCCGCTGGTCCAACTCAGGCGAAAAGGGTCGCGAACTCGACTACCAGATCTGGGCCGGCCCGAGCCTGGGAGCCTTCAACGCCTGGGTGAAGGGCAGCTACCTCGAGGCCTTCGACGCCCGCCGTGCGCCTGATGTGGCCCTGCAGATCCTCCGCGGAGCGGCCTACCTCCTGCGTGTTCAGCTGCTCAGGCTCCAGGGTGTGAATCTGACGCTTGAGCAGAGGAGCTTCAGGCCGGTGCAGGAAACTTAGCGGGTTGTCGATCGAGTCTAGGAAGTTCGCGGTGGATGCCAGTTTCCCCCGGATAACCGGCGAATCCTTCATCGGCGGAACCCTGCCTGCCGGGATAGAAGGTTTGGAGTATCGCGTCGACCTTACCGGGCTTGTTGGTGATCCTTTCCTGAATCTGCCAATACACTGAAGTAATACTAATAGTGACCTATTCGCCAGAGAAACATTTAGGCATTGATATCCATATATCAATTGTTCATGACGAATTGGAGCAAGATGCAAGCATATCGACTCCGCATTCCGTCATCCAGTCCACTTGAATTTGAGAAAACGCCAA
>JBMOIK010000500.1:0-2985 GCA_049317365.1 Rectinemataceae bacterium
CGTGTACTGGCCGCGCGCCCGGGTCTGATCCTGAACCGGCTGCCTGACTGGTCCTTCGACGTGAAGACGGCGGCTTCGGAACTCCGCGAGCGCTTCGGGCTGGCCACGCTGAAGGGCCTCGGCTTTGGCGAAGAGGGGCCGGAGCTGGCCGCAGCCCGGGCCCTCCTCCGCTATGCGGACGACATGTCGCAGACCTCGAGCGCCCAGATCAGGAGCCTCCTGCCCTGGGAGGCCGGCAATTACGCGCGCATCGACGATTCGACCCTCCGGAACCTCGAGCTCGTCCGCAACCTTGAGGACTCCACGCGCTCCTTCAGCCTCCTCGAAACCATGGACTTCACGAGGACCAGCCCGGGGGCCCGCCTGATCCGGCAGTGGATCATGGAACCCCTTCGCCGGAAGGCCTCCATCGAGGCCCGCCTCGACGCGGTCGAATTCCTTTACCGGCGCCAGCGCCTCCTCGGGGAGTTGCGGGGCCGTCTCTCGCGGGTACTCGATACCGAGCGCCTTGCATCGCGCGTGGCCATGAAAAAGGCGCACGCCAAGGATCTCCTGGCCCTGCGCGATTCCCTTGCTGCCTCCCTCGAGGCCCTGGCCTTGATGGACAAGGAAGGGGGAAGCGCCACAATGGCCGGTGCCGGGGCCGCCCCTCCCGCGCCTCCAGACGCGGCAGCCATCAGCGAAGCCATACGGGACATCTCCGACACCGTCCTTGACGAGCCCTCGATCCTCCTCACGGAGGGCAGGCTCATCAGGCCTGGCATCGACGCCGGGCTCGACCACCTCCACTGCCTCCAGGACAACGCGCGGGGCCTCCTTGAGGCCTACCTCGAGGAGGAGAAGTCCGCCTCGGGCATCGCCAACCTCCGGGTGAGATATAATCGCATAATTGGATATTACCTCGAGGTATCCAGAGGCAAGCTCGAGGCGGTGCCTGCCCACTTCGTCCGGAGGCAGTCCCTGGTCACCGGGGAGCGCTACTCCACCGCCAGGCTCGCCGAGCTCGAGAGCGAGATCAACGGGGCGACGGAGCGCATCGTCGAGATCGAGAGGCGGCTCTTCCTGGAGCTGCGCGACCGGGTCGAGGCTGCTGTGCCCCCGGTCCTCGGACTCGCACGCGCGCTGGCCGTCCATGACTGCCTGGCCTCCTTCGCATGGGCGGCGACCGAGCGGGCCTGGGTGAGGCCGCGCCTGTTCGAGGACGGGAGGCTCCACATCGCGGATGGCCGCCATCCCGTGGTGGAGGCCCACCTCCCTCCGGGCACCTTCGTACCAAATGGTATCATCCTGTCGGCGGCAGGCGCCCATGCCGGGCTGGATGGTCTGCCGGCGGCCGTCAGCGCGGCCGTGGCAGGACCTGCAGGTCCCGCTGGTCCCGCGGAACCAAGGAGTCCCGCGGAACCAAGGAGTCCCGGGGAGGGGGCCCCTTCCTTCGCGCTCATCACCGGGCCCAACATGGCGGGCAAGTCAACCTTCCTCCGTCAGACTGCCCTCATCGTCCTGATGGCCCAATCCGGCAGCTTTGTGCCAGCCTCCGAGGCGGAGATAGGCATCGCCGACCGCATTTTCTGCCGGGTCGGCGCCCACGACGACCTGGCGCGGGGCGAAAGTACCTTCCTCGTCGAGATGCATGAAACCGCGCGCATCCTCAATACTGCCACAGGCTCAAGCCTCGTCATCATGGACGAGGTCGGGCGAGGCACGAGCACCCTCGACGGGCTCGCGATCGCACGTGCCGTCATGGAACGCCTCCTCGATCCGATCGGTGCGAGAACCCTTTTCGCCACCCATTACCACGAACTAACCGCCATCGGTCATCCGCGGCTGCGCAACTTCAGGCTCGCGGTCCTCGAGGAGGAGGGTGACGTCGTCTTCCTGAAGCGCATCGAAGAGGGCGCCGCGCTCGGATCCTACGGCCTGCATGTCGCAAAGCTGGCAGGCATCCCGCCTGAGGTCCTCGCGCGGGCAGCCACCCTGCGCCGCGAACTCGAGTCCCGCGAGGCCGGGATGCGAAGCGGGAGTGAATTGAAAGGCGGGGTCGAGGGTGGGCTGCCCCTGCGTCACGGGGCACCGCAGCCTCTTTCTGCAAAGCTTCCGGCTACCCTCGATCTCTTCGATCCGGGCGAGCTTGTGCTCGCCGAGCTGGCTTCCATCGACATCGACCGCCTCACTCCCCTCGAAGCCCTCAACCGCCTGTCAAAATTAAAAAAATCCCTCCGGAAAAACTGAATTCCCGAGGGGGGCCATGGGCGTACTGTCCTTTCATGAAGTTCAGCCCGCCCAGCATTCTTTCAGGACTCCTTGGAATCCTCGCGCCCCTTCCCTGTGTGGTCTGCGGAAAGCCGCGAGGCTCCGGGGATTCGCTGCCGCAGCTCTGCAGAGCCTGCGCTGCAGCGATCCGCCCCCTCCCGGAGCCTCGCTGTGAACGCTGTGGCCGCCCCCTCGTCTCGGAAGCGGGCGCCTGTCTGCGCTGTCGCTCGAAGTCCCCGGACTGGGACGAGGCCTATCCCCTTTTTGACTGGAGGGGGCCTGCTGGCGTGGCCCTGGCCGCCTACAAGCTCGGAGGAAGGCCTGGCCTCGCGCGTTACTTCGCGGATGCCCTGGAGCCGGTCATCAGGGCACGCTGGCCAGACTCTGTCCTCGTACCGGTACCACCGAGGGCAGAGCGCCTGCGGAAGCAGGGCTGGGATCATGTCGAGCTCATCGCGAGGGTCCTCGAGCATCGCGGCTTCGAGGTAGCCAGGGTGCTCCGGCGAGGCAGCTCCCTTGAGCAGAAAAAACTCGGCCTAGATGCCCGGAGGGAGAACGCGCTCCGCGCCTACCACGTCATGGAGGGGCGCGCGGTACCACGCCGTGCCCTCGTGCTTGACGACGTGTACACCAGCGGTGCCACGGCCGGCGCCTGCTCGATGGCGCTCAGGGGAGCCGGCAGCGAGAAGGTCGCCTTTGTAGCAATTGCCGCTGATTGAAGGCGCCTGGAGGACT
>JBMOIK010000501.1:0-2972 GCA_049317365.1 Rectinemataceae bacterium
GCGCAGGCTCGAGAGACTGCGAGCGTCTCACGGGATGTTCACGCGTGCCGATAGTCTGGATCGAGCCGAAGTGTAAGCCAACCGCCTGCGACGAAACGCAGGTCTGCAAAGCCAAGCTGAACGAGTTGTCGCAGTGCGAGATGGCCTTCGAAACCAGCCCTGGATAGAATGATGATAGGAAGATTTTTTGGCAACTGATCCTGTGAAAAGCGAAGCTCGTCGAGGGGGATGTTGGTCGCTCCGGTCGGTGCTCCCTTTCCATGCTCTCCCCGGGTCCGAACATCCAGGAAGAAGGCTTTGCCGCTTGCAGTTTCCGCAAGCGCGCTCGTAGAGGATACCGACCTGGAATATCCAGATAGTTCGTTTTGCGCCGCAAAGGCTGCCATATTCAGGATGTCGTTGGCTGAGTTGTAGGACGGGGCATAGCAAAGGTCGAGTTCTGCCAGATCCGAACTAGCCTGCTTGCCGGCGATCAGTGCGGCAATGACATCAATCCTTTTTTCAACATCGGCCTTTCCGAAAGCCTGGGCTCCGAGT
Organism: Rectinemataceae bacterium; assembly: GCA_049317365.1. GTDB lineage: Bacteria > Spirochaetota > Spirochaetia > Treponematales > Rectinemataceae > CAIJMU01. The sequence continues at coordinate 538 of JBMOIK010000501.1, forward strand.
ATCAATCCGTCCTTTCTGGAATACACGAGCTTTAAGGAAATCTCCTGGTAGCCTGGCATGTAGCTCACATGGTTGCCCTTGTGGATGATGGCGGCCCCGAACTCAATGCCAGCCTCGGCTGCAGCTTTTTCGCCAAGGCCCGTCATGGCGAAGGTGTAATCCATTGCCTTGAAGACACTTGACCCCAAGGCCCCACTATACTTCATGGAACCGCCGAGGGCATTGGTCGCCGCGATGCGCCCCTGGCGATTGGCGGGGCCTGCAAGGGGAATCCGCACCCGCTTCCCATCGCTCCGTCGGACCACCTCTATCATGTCGCCCGCAGCCCAGATATGGGGATCGGCGGTACGGAGTTCATCGTTTACGGCCAGGCCACCCGAGGGACCTACTTCAAGGCCTGCCGACTTTGCAAGGTCGAGGTTGGGCCTGACACCGGCCGAGACGAGCACAATGCCGGCCGAGATCTCGCTCCCATCATCAAGGGTGACAATCCCCCGTACTGCATCGATGCGCGTGGCTGCCCTGCCTGTAAATACCTTTGCTCCCGCTTCACGGTAGGCGCCTGCGATGAGGGCGCCAAAATCAGGATCTGCCGGAGGCATGAGCTGGGGAGAAAATTCCACGATACTCGTTGCAAGTCCACGCTTGATAAAGGCTTCTGCCGCTTCGAGGCCGACAAAGCCACCGCCGATGACCAAGGCTGTGCCGGGCTTTTTCAGTTCGAGGTAAGCCTGGATGCTGTCCATGTCCGGAATGGTCCAGAGCCTGAACACATTGGGACTGTCGATTCCCTCGATGGCCGGGAGAACAGGCGTGCCTCCCATTGCGAGTACGAGGGAATCATACGCCAGCTTCGATTCTCCGTCGGGTCCGCGCAGATTCAAGGCTTTGCCAGTGCGGTCTATCGCAATGGCTTCTGTATTCAGGAGGACCCTAACCCTGTATCGGGCCTCGAAGCCTTCAGGAGTTTGGAGGATGAGCTGGCTGCGTTTTGTAATATCGCCTGAAATCCTGTAGGGGAGACCGCAGTTGGCAAAGGACACGTAGGGACCCTTTTCGACAATTGTGATTTCCGCGCCCTCATCGAGACGACGGGCACGGGCTGCTGCGGTCGCACCTGCTGCGACTCCACCTATGATGACAATGTGCTTAGCCAAGATACCCTCCCTGCGTGAACAAAGATCGCAATATAAACATTTGAATATATAGCTGGGTGGTAGATGTTATATGGTCGAGACCTGTCCATTCGCCAAGCCATCCTGCTATAGTCGCCACCGCATGAATCTAATTGTAGCCGATCGCATCGGCATTGCGCTTAAAGATGGGTTTCTCTTTGATGGACTTTCAATAGGCATCAATGAGGGTGACCGGATTGGTCTGCTTGGCAAGAACGGCTCCGGAAAAACCACCCTCCTTCGGCTACTCACCGGTGAGATCGAGGTAGACAGGGGAAGAGTAGCCCGGAAACGAGGCTTGGAAGTATCTGCCCTTGAGCAGGTTCCGACCTGGCCGGAGGGCTGTTCGGTAGAGGACTTCCTCTTTTTCGGGAAGGCTCCAGAAATCCTTCTGACCTCCCGCCTGAGGGTCCTCGGGCACAGCGCGGGAAATGAGGCGTTCAATCTCTCAGCCGAACTCGAGAACTATGGACCCGTAAGCCTCGAAAACCGCTATCTCTCGCTCTGTTCTGAGCTCGGTCTCGGCGATCCTGGGCGTCCGATGTCGAGCCTTTCGGGAGGCATGGCCAGAAAGGCTGCCCTCGCCAGGGCCATGGCTCCTCGCTCTGAACTCCTCATCCTTGACGAGCCGACCAACCACCTCGATGTCGAGTCGATTGCCTGGCTCGAGAATAAGCTCCTGGCAAGGGGAGGCGCCCTGATGCTCGTCACCCACGATCGCTGGTTCATGGATGCCATCGCCACGGACATCCTGGAGATCGATCGCAGGCAGGTGTTCAGGCATCCAGGAAACTACTCGGCCTATCTCGAGCGCAAGGCCGAGCGATACGCTGCGCTGGAAAAGGCGGAAAACAAACGGCTTGCCAGGCTCAAGATCGAGCTAGCCTGGCTCGGAAGGGGAGCGCAGGCCCGAGCCACGAAGAGCGAGCGGCGGAAAGACGAGATCAGGGCGATGGTCGGGAGCGCACTTGAGCGGGACGCAGTGCGACAGCGCTTTTCATCCACTGTCACGCGGCTCGGGAAAAAGTGCATCGAGTTCTCGCAGGTCAACAAGACCTACGGCGAAAAGCCCGTTCTGCTGGACTTTTCCTGGGACTTCCTGCCCGGCGCCCGGATCGGTGTCATCGGCCCCAATGGCTCGGGCAAGACCACCCTTCTCGGCCTCGCTGCTGGAAGTTTGCCTGCAGATTCGGGGCAGGTGAAGCGCGGGGACACGCTCCGGATCGCCTCCTTTGACCAGACTGCCGATTCACTAGATGT
>JBMOIK010000502.1:0-2971 GCA_049317365.1 Rectinemataceae bacterium
GCTTTGCCTTCGACCTCTACGAGAAGATCGCCCGGGCAGTCAACGACAGCGACTTCCTCATCGGCTCGAAGATCTCCGCCTGGGAGGGCTTTCCCGGCGGCTTCGGCACTGCGGGGCTGCGGTCTCCGGTCATCGACCTCAAGGAACCAATTGCCCTCATCAAGGGCCTCGAGGAGCGCGGGGCGCAGTTCTTCATCCAGTCGGCGGGCAGTCCCTCGATCACCATTTCCCTGACCCAGGTCGACAAGAACGTGCCCTACTTCGCCTATCTCCACCAGAGCTTCGCCAAGAGCTTCAGGGACAACCTCAAGCCCGAGACAGTGGTAATTGGCTCGAACTTCAGTGTCTTCAGGAACGGCAAGAACCATCTCTGCGCGGTCACCGAGGAGGAAAGTTCCCTCCTCCACTTCGGAGCGGCATGCATCGAGGACGGAGTCACCGACATGATCGGCCTCGGCCGCCAGTCCTTCGCCGATCCCCTGCTCCCGAGGAAGCTCCGCGAGGGACGGGAGGCCGAGATCAAGTACTGCACTGTCTGTGACAATTGCCTCGAACTCCTCATCCAGCAGAGCAAGGTCGGCTGCTGCACCTACGACAAGCGCTACGCTAGGCTCCTCCTGGAGACCCGCAAGGAAAAGGGCGCCCTCACCGTGGCGCACACCTAGGAGGGTGACGATGAAACTTGCTGCATTTTCGGTCCTGTACAAAGACTGGCCCCTCAACCGGGTGCTGGGCCTCTTCCAGTCCAAGGGCCTCGCCTGGGTGGAGGTCGGCGCGGGAGGCTTTATCGGCAAGGAGCACTGCGATCCCGGCCGCCTCCTGGCCGATACGCAGGCGCGTGAAGCCTTCAGCAAGGAGTTCACGCGCCGTGACATGAAAATCGCTGCCCTGAGCTGCCACGGCAACCCCGTCCATCCGCAGGAAAGGCTGGCGGAAGGATACAGGCGCGACATCAGGGAGGCCATCGACCTCGCCGCCCTCCTGGGCATCGAGACCATCGTGACCTTCTCCGGCTGCCCCGGAGACAGCGAGGGCTCCCTCTATCCCAATTGGCCGGTCTCGCCTTTTCCCGAGGATTTCCGGACAGTGCTGGCCTGGCAGTGGGAAAAGAAACTCGTCCCCTATTGGCGAGAGATCGGGCAGTACGCACTGGACAAGGGCGTCAGGATCGCGCTTGAGATGCACGGAGGCTACTTGGTGCATTCCCCCGGCACGGCGATCCGCCTCCGGCACGAGACGGGCTGCGCTGCCATCGGGGCGAACATGGATCCGAGCCACCTCTGGTGGCAGGGCATCGACCCTGTGCTGGCCGCGGGCTACCTGGGAAAGGAGGACTGCCTCTTCCACTTCCACGCCAAGGACTCCTCCATCGATGTTCACAATGCCTCCTATCACGGCCTGACCGACATGCAGGGCTTCGACGAGGTCTTCGGCCGCGCCTGGCAGTTCCGCACTGTCGGCTACGGGCACGGCCTCAAGGACTGGGCCGACATCTTCAGCGCCCTCAGGAAGGCGGGCTACGACGGTGTCGTGAGCATCGAGCACGAGGACTCCTACATGTCGGTCGAAGAGGGCCTGGACAAGGCCATTGCCAACCTCAGGCAGGTCCTGATCCTCGAGCCGGCCTCTGCGCCAAAGGCCTTTGACCACGACGGCAGGTTCGCCGGCGGTACGGCCAGGTGACCGTCAACACCCTGACCCTCAATCCCGCCATAGACAGGGTCATATCGCTCGACCGCCTCGAACGGAACCGCACCAACCGCATCGAGGAGGTCACGGAGGTCATCGGCGGCAAGGGCACCCATGTCTCCATCAACCTGAAGCTCCTCGGGCTGAAGAACCGCGCCATCGGCATCTGCCACGGCGGCACGGGCAGGAGGATCATCGAGTACCTGGAGGGCCATGGCCTGGACGTCCAGTTCATCCACAGGGAAAAGGGCGCAAGCAGGACCAATTACCTCCTTGTCGAGGGGAACAACGACTGCACCATCGTCGCGGAAAGGGGCGTGAGCCTCGATGCGGGGGACCTGGCCGACGTCCTGGCATCGCTTAAGGCCCTGACAGGGCCGGGGGATTACCTCGTGCTGTCGGGAGATGCGGGCAACTGCCCCGATCCCTTCGTCTACAACCAGATCATGGACGAGCTCCGGGACAAGGGCCTTCGCGTCTTCGTGGACACCAGCGGCCCTGCCCTCTCGCGCTGCGTGACAGGCAGGCCCTATCTCATCAAGCCGAACCTCGGTGAGCTGTCCAGCCTCGTGGGGCGGGAGCTGGCCTGCGATGAGGCTGACATACTCCTGGCCCTCGATGCCCTGGAACCCTATGGGGTGGAGGTCATCGCCGTCTCCCTCGGCAGCGAGGGGTCCATCCTGAAGTGCCAGGAGGGGATCTACCGGGCCATTGCTCCCGCGGTGCGGGTCCGCAACACCATCGGCTGCGGCGACTGCTTCCTCTCAGGGCTCCTCTTCGGTCTGGCCGAGGGCAGGCCCATGGAGGAGACGCTCAGGATCGCGACAGCGGCATCGGCAGCCGCGGCCGAGTCCCCGCTTTCGGTGGGCTTCGATGTGGAGCGGGCGAAGGCGCTGGCTGCCGATTGCCAGCTGCGTAGGCTGGCCTAATAGCGGGTGGCCGGACCAGCCCTTCGCATGAAGGAACCAATTGCAAGCAAGGAGATTCTTTAAGATGAGCGATCTGTCGTACATGGACATGAGGAAGGAGATGGTCAAGGTCGCCCGGATGATGTGGGACCGCAGGCTCACCAACGCCGCTGGCGGGAACTTCGCCGTCAAGGTCGGCCCGGGCCTCATGCTGGTCAGCCCCTCCCTGATGTCCGAGCGCAAGCACTGCGAGCTCGAGCCCGGGGACCTCCTCCTGGTCGATTCCGGGCTCAGGGTGCTCGAGGGGACCGGGAAGCTCTCGCGCGAGAGCCTCATGCACCAGCTCATCCTGGACAACTTCCCCAACATCGGCT
>JBMOIK010000503.1:0-2964 GCA_049317365.1 Rectinemataceae bacterium
TGCTGTGCTTCAACGCTGGCACAGCACAACGCCAACCACGGTCGAGCTCACAGCGCCCACCCCTGCTGAGCCAGTCGTATCCCTCGAGGCGCTTCGCCAAGCGCTGACCAAGATAAGCCAAGACGGCAAAGCAGCCCAAATCAAAACTCTTCTGGCTGAATTTGGTGCCCGCAACGTCGGACGGCTCGTCGAGGACAAGATCAAGACCTGGTTTGTCGACGAGGTCCTCTTTGGCCGCCTTGCCGCCGGCGGAAAGGCCATCGCCGACGTCAAGGACGGCGAGGTCGTCATAGACATCAGCTGAACGCCGCGATGAGAAGTCGAGGCGGTAGGAAGGCAGACCCGGGCTTCCCCCGCCTCGGTCCCGATGAGTATTTCGCCTTCCCCGATCCACGGAGTGCCGATTCCCATGGCGTCCTGTGCCAAGGAGGGAATCTTTCTCCGGGGATGCTCGTTTCGGCCTACCAGCGGGGTATCTTTCCCTGGTTCAGCGACGGCGAACCCCTGCTCTGGTGGTCGCCGGATCCCCGATTTTGCCTTTCCCCGGAAAAGCTCCATGTATCCTCGACCATGAGGAAGGTGCTCCGGAAGCGTCCTTGGGAGTGGTCGCTCGACAGGGATTTCGCATCGGTCATCGCCCACTGCTCGAAGGTCCCGCGAAAGCGGCAACGCGGGACCTGGATTACCCGCGACATGGTGGAGGCCTACCGCGAGCTTCACGTCCTTGGATATGCCCATTCCGTGGAGGTCCGACTCGATGGCACTCTCGCAGGCGGCTTTTACGGGGTCTCCCTTGGCACCATGTTCTTCGGGGAATCGATGTTCAGCCTCGAGGATGATGCCTCCAAGGCGGCCTTCATCCCCTTTGTCTGGTTCCTTGCCGCTTCAGGCTTCACCCTCGTCGATTCGCAGGTATATACTGAACACCTTGCCGGACTCGGTGCTGAGGAGATGAGTCGAGATTCCTATCTTGCCATCCTGGCCTCTGCCATCGGATCTCCGACGCGCAGGGGAAACTGGGGAAGCTTGTTCCCGGATTTCCCCCAGGGTGCGGAGTTCGATCGGGTTCTGGGACAAGGATCTCGCCACACGAAAGCGCGACCATCCGCATGAAAGTCCTATTTGTTCAACTGCCCGTCCAAGAGCCAACCTGGGACGGAATCCGGGCCAATGTCCCCCTCGCGGCCGGCTACCTCGCCGCTTGGGCGGAAAAGCTGGGCCTCCTTTCCCGCGAGGAATGGAAGATTCTCCCCCACGAAATCGTGGACTTCGCCTCGGACCGAGGCCTCGTCGAGGCCATCGTGGCCGAAGCTCCCGATCTCCTTGCCTTTTCGCTCTACATGTGGAATCTCGAGCGTTCGCTCCATGTAGCCAACGAACTCCTGCGTGCCCTCCCCCACGCGCGCCTCATCGCCGGCGGTCCGGAGATCGTTCCCGGCATGCCCGTCTTCGAACGCTCTCCCTTCCATGCCCTCGTCGTCGGCGAGGGCGAACTCCCCTTCGCGAAGATCCTCGGAGACCTCAAGCGCGGCAAGCCGCTTGAAAAGGTCTACAAGGCGGATTCCGATCTCGAGCTCTCCGGGCTTCCGAATCCCTGGCTCGTGGGCACCCTCGCCCTCGAACCCGAAGGCACAGTGCACATCGAGACGATGCGCGGTTGTCCAGCCAATTGTGGATACTGCTATTATGGCAAGAACTCGAAGACCGTCCGCATGATGCCCAGGCAGGACATCTACGAGGTGGTCGAAAAGGCCGGCAAGGCTGGCGTCCGCGAACTCTACCTGATGGATCCCTCCTTCCAGGCCACGGAGGATCTTCCCGAGCGCCTCATCAACCTCGCGAAGGCCAATTCAGGCGGTCTTTCGATACATGCCGAGCTCAGGCTCGAATCGGTCAACGAGGAGATCGGGCGTCTCTATTCCGCTGCAGGCCTTGTGTCGGCCGAGGTCGGACTCCAGTCGACCAATGACAAGGCCCTCGAGGCCGTTGGCAGGGCCTGGAACCGCAAGGCCTTCGAGACCGGCGCAGAGATCCTCGAAAAGAACCGCATAACAGTGAAGACCGGTCTCATCCTCGGCCTGCCCTTCGACGGCTACGAGGAGGTGATCGCCACCTTCGATTTCCTGGGCATGCACGGCCTCGGACAGGAAGCCGAGCTCTATCCCCTCGCCCTCCTTCCCGGCACCAGGCTCCGGGAGCGCGCCGACGAATTCGGGATGTCGCGCATGGACAAGCCGCCCTATTACATCACGAGCACCGACTGGATCTCACGGGACGACATCTCCGACGCTATCGCTGCCTTCGAGGACGGCTTCGACATGGAGTGGGCTGCCCCGCCAGCACCGCATTTCCGCGAGACGGTGAACGGATACCGTGCCTTCGTGGACGCCCGCCGCGAGGACAACCTCGACTGGGTCAGGCTCAACCCAGGCAGGCTTGCCAACTCCCTGACCTTCCTCATCGACGCCGACGATCCCGAGGGCGTGGCCCGCGTCGCACGCATGGCCCGCGACCTCCGCCGCGAGAATCCCTTCACCCTCTTCCAGCTCGTATTACGCTCCGACTCGCGGGTGCCCGGCGAAAAACTCGTGCGCCGCGTCGCCGACGCCTTCGCCTGGCGCGACCACTATTATGAGTTGTCACGATTCTTCTCCCTGGACCCCCAGCCCCTCTACCAGACCCGCATCTTCTTCGCGACAAGGAACCCTAGCCTTGCCTACCGGGCCATGGAAGAGGCACAGGACCTCGAAACCTGCCTCATCATCGGCGGCAAGGGCGGCTTCAACGCCGACCGCCTCGCCGAACAGCTCCCCTTCGTCATCTTCGACCGCGACACCCTCCCCTTCGACCGCCTCTACGAACTCATGATGATCTACACCGACTTCAGACACATGCTGGTTGAAGCGCCGGAGGAGCTTTGGACCTGAAAGGTCCAAAGCTCAGTTACGTCGTCGTCCTAATTGA
>JBMOIK010000504.1:0-2958 GCA_049317365.1 Rectinemataceae bacterium
AAGTGCGTCTGGCAGCTCTGCCCCAAGGGTGAGAGCGTGGGCGTCGAGCAGATCGAGGCCTCTCGTGAACTCCTGATAACGGAGCGGGCGGTGCACCTGGACAGCCTGGCCGAGCGCCTCCGGGATCCACGGGTAAAGCGCATCGTGCAATCGATCATGATAGGGGAAAGCGACCCCGACCTTGCCAAGGGAGACGATTTTCTCCTGACCCTGGATCTGGGGCTGATCTGTGTAGAAAACGGAACAGCGGTTGTGGCCAATCCCATTTACCGGGAAACCATCGCGAGGATCCTGTCCTACAGCTACCAGCTAGCCATCCCTGCTCCCGAGTTCCGCTGGCAGCGGCCAGACGGGAAGCTGGACATGGAGGCCCTGTTTCATGCGTTCCAGGATTTCTGGGCCCAGCACGCGGATATCTGGGAGGAGAAGGCCGACTACACGGAGGCCTTCCCTCACCTGCTCTTGATGGCTTTTTTGCAGCGGGTGGTGAACGGCGGAGGCCGCATCGAGCGGGAGTATGCCGCCGGCCGGGGTCGGATCGACCTGGCCGTGCTGTACTGTGGCCACTGGTCCATCATCGAGATCAAGCTGGTGAGCCGCCAGGGCCGCGAACGCACGGTCCAGCAGGGGCTCGAACAGGTTATCCGCTACCGCGACAGCATCGACCGGGGCGCCGATGCCTGGCTCGTGGTCTTCGACCGCACGGTGAAAGGTCGTCGGAAGAGCTGGAAGAAGCGCCTGAGCTGGGAAGTGGTCCAAACCGTAGGTGGGGGCGTGACGGTGGTCGGTGGGTGAAGAGGAAGAGGGAATAGGATTCCTACCTGCCACTTCTAATTCCTTTCCTGTTAATCCTGTCTTTCCTGTAATCCTGTCTGATTCTTTTCGAGAAGAAGAGGAAGAGGACAGGATAACAGGATGAACAGGAGGGACAGGAGAAGAGGGTAGGAAAGGATGAAGAGGGGAAAGAATGGTTTTTACCTTCTAATGCCTTTCCTGTTAATCCTGTCCATCCTGTTATCCTGTCTGATTCTTCCAAAAGAGGGACGAACAGGAATGGTCAATTAGACCAACTATGTCGTGTTTTCTTCGAATCCTGCTGGATCGAGAAGCATGTGGCCTTCGAAGACGGTCAGGATATGGACTTCACTGCCTGCAAGCTTGTAGACGATGCGATAATTGCCATGGATGAGTTCTCGGATATCGTCAGTGTTGAACTCAGGGACGCGACGCCCCGACCTGGGTTGCTCTTCAAGAATCAGGGAGCGGCGCAATAAGCCCTCGACAAAGCGCGATGCTGCTTCGCCTTCGCGCCGGGAGATATAGTCGCGAATATCGCCGAGATCGCGCCTCGCTCTGTCTGTCCATCGGAGAGAGGCCATGTCACAGCTCGGGGCGCGGAGCCAATTCCGCGACGAACTCCTCATGGCTGATCGTGCGTCCGGCGGCTGAATCGGCCATTCCTTCCCCCACCGAGCGGAGGAAAGCAGAGCGCTCAACGAGCCGATCGTACTCCTCGGGAGGGAGGAGTACAGCAGCGGCAATGCCGTTTTGGGTGATGACTACCGGGCTATGGTCCATTCTCATGCCGTTTAAGACCTCTGAAGCGCGGGCTTTGAAAGCGGCAAGGGGAAGGATATTGGCAGCGAGTAGTGCGGTGCTCATGGTGCCTCCAGTGGGCCCTCTTAAAGGCCCATATAATGACCATATATCGGATCTATGAGCAGATCAAGTCGGCCGTATCGATCGTCGAATGTGGCATGCACTCAGATTCCTGCCTGACACTTCTATCTCCTTTCCTGTAAATCCTGTCATTCCTGTTATCCTGTCAGATTCTTTCTGAAGACGAAGAGGACAGGATAACAGTGCGCCAAGAAAGCTTGTGATTTCTTGCCGGTTTAAGTCCGGAGCAGGTAAGGCCGAGCCGGCCGCCTGACACCAACAGCGCACCATGACCGGTAACGGGAAATGGTGAAGCCGCTCGAAGGGAGTAGCTAGACCGCAACGCAAGTGAAGGTATCGAGCCCCGAAATAGTTAGTCGAAGAGGCCGACAGTTTTGTTATGCTGGAAGGCAACAAGGAGAGCATCGCCATGGCGAGATGTGCTTCTCTCTTCCGGGGTCCAAGTCCGCGGTATGGCTACGAATGGAGATCACAGGAACTTGGGAGGCCCGTATGGTTCCTCGGGAACGGGGTATCCGCCGACAATCCGAAAAGGAGAGGAAGCGGAAACGATCATGCGGGAGTCGGACCGGTTCATAGTAGAGGCGTAGCGGGGTAACGGCCCGTGAGGCTCTGATCCGGCAACGGATCAATGGGTCACTCGAAGGGACCGGCGGCGGTATGCAGAGGGGAGGGGAAACGTGGACCGTACAGGAGACGGAATGGCCATGCAGACAAAACTGAACCTCATATCCGAGATAGCAAGGAGAGACGACAGGTGTAAGATCGACAACGTGGCCTATTTGCTCAACGAAGCGAATCTGAACGAGTGTTTCTACATGCTGAAGCAAGGGAAAGCGGCGGGTATCGACGGGATCGGATTAGAAGAATATGAGCAGTCCCTCGACGAAAACCTGAAGGATCTCGTGGCGAGGATGAAGAGGCAGGCCTACCACCCGCAACCGGTTAGAAGGACCTATATCCCCAAGGCGAACGGGAAACTGCGGCCCTTGGGAATCCCATCGATAGAGGACAAGATCGTCCAGATGGGTATAGCCCGGATACTTGGAGCGGTCTACGAAGGCGACTTCCTGGATTTCTCGTACGGATTCCGCCCCTCCCGGAACTGCCACCAAGCGATTGAACGGCTCAATACTGTCATCATGACAATGCCGGTCAACCATGTGATTGACGCAGACATCAAAGGCTTTTTCGATAATGTCGATCACAATTGGATGTTAAAGTTCCTGGGGCACAGGATAAGCGACCCGAACCTGCTGCGCCTGATAGCGCGGTTTC
>JBMOIK010000505.1:0-2949 GCA_049317365.1 Rectinemataceae bacterium
ATCTTCATCCATGCCGATGACCAGCGGACCCTGATGCTCGGGGTGACGAGGCTTTTCGGCCAGTACCAGACCGACTGGACCAAGGTCCTGGCAACGCTGACCATGGCCACGATACCAATACTGCTTCTCTATCTCGCGATGTCCAAGCAGTTCATCAGGGGCCTGACTGCGGGAGCAGTGAAGGAGTAGGCCAATTGCGGTGAGGGGAAATAAACCTGTCGCCGGACATGGCCGGCCTCCAGGCCTGACAGATCGTCAGATAAAGTACTTGGCCTCGCGTTCCTTTGCATGTCCCTCGCGTTTCGCCAGGACCAGGGAGGCGGTGCCGGCCCAGATGATGTCGAGGAAGGCACCAGCGGCCGAGAGGGGGAGGGCGACGGGGAGGGCGATGAGGTAGCCGTTCTCGAAGCCGCGCCCGAAAAGGCTGGTGATTGCGATGAGGGCAGCAATAGTACCCGTTCCCGGCACCGTACCAAGAACCACGGTCATCACCGGGGCAACCGCGAGTATCCACAGCAGGGTGCCCAGGGATATGCCGAGGTCCGAATACGAGGCGAGCACCACGATAAAGGTCGTGGACGTGACAAGGGCCGTGCCGGCCCGTCCGAAGATCGCAGCAATTGGGATGGCCAGGGCGCTGGCCCGGCGCCGGACGCCAAGGCTTTCCCTGGTGTGCCGGATGAGCGAGCCCAGGGGGAAATAGGCATCACCCGAGACCAGGCCGCCGATCGCGGGCCCGACAAGCGCATATATATAGCGGTAAGGGTTCTTCTTTCCGAGGAGGAAGAAGAGCGCGATCGGTATTATGACCAGGGCCATGACGAGGGTTTCGATGCCCACCACAAGGAGGAGGGGCCGGTAGAAATCGCCCGAGAGCGACTGCTTGAGCTGGAAGGCTGTATAGGCTGCAACCGCTATGATCAATATGCCGAGGAATTCGGTGAAGAAGGCGTTGATCTGGTAAAAGGCCCGCGACAAGGAGTCGAAGAGCAGTATCGCAGGTTTCATGAGGGCCCTGTCATGCGAGAAGGACAGGCCCAGAAAGACCGCCAGGAGGCAGATGGGGAGGAGGTAGTCCCCCTGCACAAGGGCAGCGAAGACGCTCGAGGGGAAGAGGATTCCCAGGTACTGGTCTATGGTCGGCACCGAAATGGCCGTCCCGGTGTCGGCGACCAGAGGTATGCGGCCCGGGTGGAACAGCGCGGCCGTGCTGACCCCGATGAATGTAAATGCGATGATCGAGAGAAAGAGGAACAATGTCGCCCGCCCGAGATCCTTCCAGAACTCGTGGTCCTCGTTCAATTCGAAGACTGCGATGGGCAGCGAGAAGAACAATAGGGGGATGAGGGCATAGCGACCGACGGCTATGGCGAGCCCGAACAGGGTGGAGAGTATCTTCGAGGCTCCCGCGTCTGAAACGGGCAGCACGAGGGCTATCGCGCAACCAATGAGCGATCCGAGCAGATACTTCATCCAGATCTTCATGCGGCGAGGATACCGGCAGGGACAGGAGGCGTCAATTGCCGGCGCCGATCGAAGGAAGACCGCCCTTGTCCAAGTTGCTCGTCATTTACTAGTATCATGCAATGCGTTTTTCCGATGGAACCGCTGCCTTCGCCTCCTTGGACCTCGCCACGGCGGGCTTACAGGGCTTTCCTCCAGGCTCTGGCGTCTACGCTCCAAGCGAAGGGATCGACATTCGGTTTCTGGCCTATGAAGGCGAGCTTCCTGCCATTGAGGCAGCCACGCTCACCCTCGACCTCCTCTTGCCCGAGGGGACTCCTGTCGGAGCGGCCGCTGACCTGGCCCGTTCCGTTCTGGCGCATGGGTCGGGAAACCAGCATGGAAGCCTGGCCGATCGCCTGTCCCTGTCTTTGGCCGGCTTCCTATGCCCTGCAGTGAGTGAGGCAGCCTCCGAGGGCAGGCCTGTCTGCCTTGTATCGCTGGAAGGCGAGGCGCTGCGATCCCTTGCCGAAGCCTGCATGTCCTATGGCCTCCCTCTGGTAGCACTCTGCCCAGAGGCCGGAATCACGGGCCTTCTGCCAGGACTGCTCGCACGCGCCGGCGGCTCCGTCTTCGCCATCGGCGTCAAGGGCGGGAAAGAGGCTATCCTACTCCTCGAACATGGGGCAGGTGCCGAATCTGGCCCCTTCCGGTTCCTTCCCCTGGGTTCCGGCAGCCCCCTGCGATTTATCGGAAAACTCGTCCATCTCATTGTCCGTTTCCTCGAGGAGCGACGCGGCTTCCAAGGAGAGCTGTACCTTTCGGCTCCAGATCGCGACGAGGAGACTCTCGCCGTCGCGCTCTGGGCCTGGAGCTGGGGCCTGCCCCTTACGGGAATCCTTGTTCCGGAGGAGATGCCGGCTCCATCGCCGGGGAGCGGTCACGCCGCGGCCCTGCTTGCCCGCTTCGTGGAGGCGCACCCCCACGCATCCCTCCTCATTCGTCCCGATTGTGGGGATTTCCGCTCGGGGCTCGAGGGGCACGGAAAGCTGTTCCTGCTTGACTCCAGATCCCTCGCTTCGGGAGACGGAGAGGGCATCGCTGCCCACGGCGGTCTCGACCGCGGCTCTGGCGCTCCAGGCGCGGGCGTGACGCTCCCGCCCGACGCAATGGTGGAGCCCGGGCCGGGGAAGCTGGGAGTGGTCATGGAATCAATTGCCCAAAAATGGCTGCGTGCTCCTCCGGGAACCTTGTGAGCAGCGCCGGGACGATCCGTCATTATTATGACGACCCCGGGATGGACAGGGTCCTGGCGCGGGTCACAGGCCTGTCACCCGACAGGAAATCGGTATATCTCGATGCAACCCTGTTCTATCCGGAAGGTGGAGGCCAGCCCTGCGACGGGGGATGCCTCGGCGGAATATCCCTCGAATCCGTGATTGAGGAAGAGGGCCGGATCGTACACCGGCTCGCCGGGCCCCTGGCCGCGCTGCCTGGCGACGAAGT
>JBMOIK010000506.1:0-2910 GCA_049317365.1 Rectinemataceae bacterium
GTCTTCTAATCCCTCAAATAAATCGTTGTATTCAATAGGATGAACAGGCAGTATACCTACCTGTCTTGATTTTCTTAAACTAATTTTACCCAAGTTAAAATGTCTGCAGGCAATTTGAAAACTATGACATATTAAAAACACTGGCTTTTTTAATGCAAACATTTGATCAAGCCATTCTGTATATAAATTATCCCAGGGCTCACCTTTAGAATCCACTGGAGAGCCTGGCCCTCCTGTAGAAATATAGGCGTCGAATCCATCATGCGGAATCTCAGAACAATCCCTGCTTGGCAGGGGACTCGGCTGATGCCTGTGCGGGGGCAGGGCGCGCCGTGGCGGGCCTCGCGGGCTCGGAGCGGGCCACCGGAGGGGAATCGGCCGGCGCGGCCTCTCCGGATGCCTCCTCGGCAATCCGGGCAGGCTCTTCGTCCTCATCGATGGGAGTGGATTCCTCGGGCGGGGCTGGCAAAGCCGACGGATCGAGGTCGAATCCGGGGGTCACGTTCCGCATGTCGGAACGATCCTCGCGACTCACGGCCTCCAGCGCCTCCACGCTCATCGGGCAGAGCTTGAGCGTCTTGATGATGACCGTCTTCAGGGCCATTTCGTCGAAGTTCTTGTTCCAGATGTTGTCCTGGTCGTCGGCGTTCTGCTGGAACCCCTTCGAGTAGAGGTCGCGGTGCTTCACCACGTCCTTCATGGTCATGACCCCGAACTGGGTCCCGCCGTTCTCCAGTTCGACGAGGCAGTAGTAGGCGATCGGGTTTCCCCTCTCCTCGCGGATATCGAGCTGATGCGTGAGGCGCCGCCCCATCCCGAGTTCCACCTCGAACTTGTCGTGGTCATAGACCACTTCGGCGGAGATTGTCTTGATCGTCTTGGAGCGCCGGGCGAGCATGACGATACCCTTGTAGCCGAGCTGGAAATGGCAGGTCGTGACCTTCTGGAAGGACCCGTCGAGCTGGCGCTTCTTTTCGTTGTAGGGGATCAGCCAGGCCTGCCCAAGGAGGGCGCCGACCTCCAGGCCGTAGCGGGCCGCCTGCCCCAGCGAAATCGCGATGGACTGGCGGTCGCACTGCATGAGCTTCGGGCTATTCGCGATCTCGATCGATGCCGCCGCGATGAAGCGGTCTATGTCGATGGTGCCCTTCGGGAGGGCTTGCTCGAAGCGCTCCTTGTTGTCGTTGAGCCAGTCCCGCAGGGTCCGCTGCTTCTTCTCTCCCTGGGGAGCCGCCCCCGTAGCCGCCGGAAGCCTCTGCCCCACGTCCTGTCCGTTCGCTTTCATGCCTTCCTCCATTCGTGTTTTGTGCACCATGCCAGCTTCTTGACGGCGAATCCTCCGAGGGAGCATCGCTTGCGCCTCTCCTCCGCCGATTCCCCGACCGACTCAAAGGACACGCAGTTGCCGCAATGCGGACCCTCGATCCGGTAGCCCAGCATGGCCTTCTTTCCTTCGAGCTTGGTCATTGGGCGACCCTCACTTTCTCGCGAAGCTTCAGGGCCAGCTCGCGCGTCATCTCGATGTCGGCGAGGGCGTTGTGAGCGTTCGGAAATTCGATGCCGTAATGCTTGGCGAGCGTTTCGAGGTTCCTCCGCTCGGGCGCCGTGGCGATCCCCGCCCACTCCATGAAGGGATGGACCTTGAAAACGTCGATCGGGAAGTGTTTGACCCACGAAAAGAAGAACTTGTCCCCGGATTCCAGCCACAAATTCTCAAGAAAGCCAAGGTCGAAGTCCACGTTGTAGCCCGCGACGGTGAACTTGTCGGTCTTGTCGAACTTCTCGACAAACTCCGAAAAGAAGCGTTCGATATCCTTCTTGACCTGAAGCGATGTCGGGAATCCTCCAAGGTCCGCTTCGGAAAGGCCATGAATCGCCATCGCCTGCGGGTCCAGCACCTTCCCTATGGGGTTCATGTTGAATTCGCGCTTCTCTTTCACTTCGCCATCGATTTCGATGATGAAAGCGGCCTGGATGATCCCATTCTTGACGGGATCGAGCCCCGTCGTTTCAAGGTCGAGCCAGCATATCTTGTTCATGACCCGTCCCCCGCCCGCTCGGCGACATGCTGCCCAGCAATATCCCTGACCGGAAGAATCTGGCCCTCATCGATCCAGACCACGCCGTCGTCCGTGCCCTCGTAGGAGTCGTCGACGATTTCCATGATGACCTGAAAATCCTCCGCCTCGGCGAAGGCCTTCACCTTGGCGAGGCTCGCCGCGTCCAAGGCCTCCCCGCGCTTGATGTAGACCGTGCGAAGCTCGCCAGTGAACGCCACGGCTAGCATGAGGGCGATTTTCAAGGCCTCGGAATCGCTCCAGTTCTCGTCGTTCACGCCATGATGGGATAGGCCGGTTTCGGTGATTTCGAGGCCCTCGGCGGGGAGCTTCGCGGCCTTCACCATGTCGATTCGCTCTTGCCGCAGGTCCGTCACGCTTTTGTCGAAACCGTCATATTCCTGCTTTTTTGCCTCTTTCTTGCCTCTCTTTTCGAGAAATTCGGCGTATTTTCGCGCCTTTGCATTTGTCGCTTCGGCGTTGGCCATCCGGTCTTCGACCTCGGAAACGTCGAGCTTTTGCTCGGGCAGGGCGAGCTTTCCCATGGCCAGGGGCACGCCGGCCCGGAACTCGGCGACCATCGTATCGACGAGGCTTGAGAGTTCATCGAAGGTCCCGAAGTCGCGCGCGGTGAGCGCCGACACCATCTTGTCGCGAACCCCCTTCGCGGCTATCCGGATGGCGGCCACACGTCGATCTTGCTCGGCGTTCCACTCCTCGATCCTCTTCCGCTCCGCGAGAAGATCCCCGATGGATACCGCATCGCAGGCCTCGGCCGGCACGGGCTCGCCGAGCGCCTTCAGCTCCCGACCGGCGAGAAGGCGGGATTGTTCCGCCTCGGCGATCCGCCCAT
>JBMOIK010000507.1:0-2896 GCA_049317365.1 Rectinemataceae bacterium
ACACCCCGCTGCGGTCTTCGAGGTCACTGACGAGGGCTGTCTGCCCCTGCATTACGCAGCGTCTCTTCCAGTCGTTGAAGCGCTGTTGCGAGAGCACTCTGCCGCGGCTTCGGTGCGCTCAAATGATGGGCGCCTCCCCCTGCATTTCCCGTGGAGGTGCCGCCCCCACCGAACTGGGCGGCGTCGGCGTGGGATGCACTCACCGATTGTACTGACACCGAAGAGGCCTGGCGCGCCTCCGGCGTCTGCACGTGGACGAGGTAGAGCTTCATCGCTATGGAACGGCGTATCTCCTCGATCATCCGCTCGAAGATGTCAAAGCCCTCGAGCTTGTACTCGAGGAGGGGGTTCTTCTGGCCGTAGGAGCGCAGGTAGACAGCCTCGCGGAGGGCTTCCATGGATTCGAGGTGGTCGAGCCAGCGGTTGTCGATGGATTGGAGGTACTGGAAGCGGATGAAGCCATTGAGGTTGTCCTCACCGGCGAAGGAGACCTTGTTGGCGATGTCCTGATCGAGAAGCTGTTCTGCCTCTGCCGCTATCTCGGGGTTAGTCTTGGTGCGGGCCATGTCCGATTTCAAGGGCAGCTGGATATTGAAATTCTCCCGGAGGTTCTCCTGGAAGATGGACCAGGCAGAGGAGGCTTCCTTTTTCTGGTCCTCCTCGTAGATTTCGAGGAAGGTGCCGACCATCTCCTTCGCGGTATCCTGTGCGCGTGCCTTGAGGTCGCTGTCCTTGAGGATCTCGTTGCGCTGGTCGTAGATGAACTTGCGCTGCTGGTTGAGCACATCGTCGTACTCAAGGAGGTGCTTCCGGATCTCGAAGTTGCGTTCCTCGACTTTTTTCTGTGCATTCGCGATCGTGCGGTTGAGGAGGGGATGGTAGATGGCCTCGCCCTCCTTCATGCCGAGCTTGGACATGAGGCCCTTGTAATTGTCGCCGCCGAAGAGGCGCATGAGGTCGTCGTCGAGGGAGAGGAAGAACATCGACCGGCCGGGATCGCCCTGGCGGCCGGACCGTCCCCGAAGCTGGTTGTCGATGCGCCGCGACTCGTGGCGCTCGGTGCCGACGACGTACAGGCCGCCGATGCTGCGCACCTCGTCGTAGTCCTTGCGCCACCTGTCATACTCTATCTTCAGCGCCGCCTGGTACTGCTCCTCCGTGGCCTGGGTGCCGGCGGCGCGACGGGCGCGGTATTCGGGATTTCCGCCGAGCTTGATGTCCGTACCGCGGCCTGCCATGTTCGTGGCAATTGTGACTGATCCCTTGGCACCGGCCTCCGCGATGATGAGGGCCTCGCGGGCATGGTTCTTCGCGTTGAGGATCTCGTGCCTGAGGCCGCGCCGAGTAAGGAGGGCCGAGAGTCTCTCCGACTTCTCGATGGAGACAGTGCCCACGAGGACGGGCTGGCCCTTCTTGTGGGCCTCGGTGATCTCGTCGGCTATGGCGTCGAATTTCTCGCCCTCGTTGAGGAAGACCAGGTCATCCTCGTCCTTGCGTGCCAGCGGCCTGTTGCTGGGGATCACGACCACGTCGAGGTTGTAGATCTTGGCGAATTCGGAAGCCTCGGTATCGGCCGTGCCGGTCATGCCGGAGATCTTCTTATAGAGGCGGAAATAGTTCTGGAAGGTGATGGTC
The DNA here is from genome assembly GCA_049317365.1 of Rectinemataceae bacterium. Classification (GTDB taxonomy): domain Bacteria; phylum Spirochaetota; class Spirochaetia; order Treponematales; family Rectinemataceae; genus CAIJMU01. The sequence goes on from JBMOIK010000507.1 coordinate 1,636, forward strand.
GCGAGCGTCCTGTTGCGGCGCGCGATCTTGATGCGCTCCTTGGCCTCGATGGCCTCGTGGAGCCCGTCCGAGTAACGACGACCCGTGAGGATGCGTCCCGTGAACTCGTCGACGATCTGCACCAGGCCGTCCTGCACGACATAGTCCACATCCTTGTCAAATAGGATCATCGCCTTGACCGACTGGGTGAAGTAGTGGACGAACTCGAAGTTGGACTCGTCGAAGAGCGAGCCCTTGATGAGTCCGCGCTTCAGGAGAAGCTCCTCGATATGGGTCATGCCCATCGGGGAGAAGGAGATGCGCTTCGACTTTTCCTCGACCTTGTAGTCGCCTACAAGTTCCTCGCCCTCTTCCTCCTTGGGGTACTCACCTGTGGAGGGGTTCTTCTTGACTTCGACAAGCTGGGAGGCGAGGCGGTTGACCTCATTGACCTTGAAGGTGTCGTCCTCGGCGGGGCCGGAGATGATGAGGGGTGTCCGCGCCTCGTCGATGAGGATGGAGTCGATCTCGTCGACGACGCAGTAGTTGTGCCCGCGCTGGACACGGCCCTCGGGGCTCCAGGTCATGTTGTCGCGGAGGTAGTCGAAGCCGAATTCGTTGTTGGTGCCGTAGGTGATGTCGCAGGCGTAGGCAGTGCGCCGCAGCTCGTTGTCCATGTTCGACAGGATGCAGCCGACCGTGAGGCCGAGGAAGCGGAAGACCCGGCCCATCCATTCGGAGTCGCGGAGGGCGAGATAGTCGTTGACAGTGACGACGTGGACACCGTCACCAGGAATGGCGTTGAGGTAGGTTGCAGCGACAGAGGAGAGGGTCTTGCCCTCGCCGGTCTTCATTTCGACGATCTTGCCCTCGTTCAGGACCAGGCCGCCAATAATCTGCACATCGAAGGGACGCTCTCCGAGCACGCGGCGCGCAGCCTCCCTGGCGAGGGAAAAGGCCTCGGGGAGTATTTCCTCGATGGCCGTACCGGCGGCAAGCCGCTCGCGGAAGCCCTGGGTCCGGGCGGGGAACTCAGCGTCCTTGATGTTCAGGAAAAGCTGTTCCTGCTCGTTGATAGCGTGGAGCATGGGAAGGAGACGCTTGATGTCCCGCTCGCGCTTGGAGCCGAAGAGTGCTGCAAGGATGTTGTTGGCCATGTCGTCAATCTACCTTTTTGGCTGAACTGGGGTCAAGGCGGGAGGGCTTCCGCTGGCCCTGCGCTGCAGATTCATTGACAGGGAGAGGGCCTTGGCGCTCTACTGGATGCCCATGATTCCGAGGC
>JBMOIK010000508.1:0-2855 GCA_049317365.1 Rectinemataceae bacterium
GTGTCGTTCCGGAAATAGCCAGCCGTACCCACCTTGAATGGATCAGCGGCGTGGTCAGGCAAGCCCTAAAGCAGGCTGGCCTGTCTCCCTCGGACCTCGATGGTGTGGCAGCCACTGCCCGGCCAGGGCTGGTGGGTTCCCTCCTCGTCGGGCTCTCCTTTGCCAAGGGCCTTGCCTGGTCGCAGGGAAAGCCCTTTGTAGCGGTCAACCACATCCTTGCCCACCTCTATGCCCCCCAGCTCGAGCGGGAGCTCGAATATCCCTTCCTCGGCCTCCTTGTTTCTGGCGGACACTCGATCATCGCGAGGGTGGAAGATTTCGATCGCATCGAGGTGCTTGGAACCACGATCGATGATGCGGTAGGTGAAGCCTTCGACAAGGTCTCCAAGCACTATGGATTCGGCTATCCCGGCGGCCTGGCCATCGATCGACTCGCAGAAAATGGCGACCCCAGGGCCTTCCGCTTTCCCAGACCCCAGCTGAACAAGGGCGAACACAGCTACGATGTCTCCTATTCGGGCCTAAAGACAGCTGCGATCCGTCAACTCGAGCAGTATCGGAGCCCTGGTGCCGAGGCAAGTCCAGCGAACATAGCCGCGAGCTTCCGAAAGGCAGCGGTCGACATCCTCCTGGAACGCCTGCTGAAGGCAGCCGCCGATACGGGTCTGCGGCGCATCGTAGCCGGAGGCGGCGTAGCGGCCAACTCCTACCTTCGTTCAGCGCTCGGGGGGAAAACCGAATTCGAGGTTCGCTTTCCCCCACTCTCCCTCTGCGGAGACAACGGGGCGATGATTGCAGGCATCGCAGCCCGCTATATCGAAAGAGGCGAGACCTCGAGCCTGGACGCAGGCGTCGCTGCGCGCGTCCCACTGTACCGTCGATTGTCCTCTGCCCATTGAAGCATGGGGGCTCCCCGCTGGCGTACTTAAGCGGAGGCTGCCATGGCACTTTCCGGATACTTCCATTTCGCCCTTCCCTGCCTTGCCCTTTCCCTCCTTGGCACCCTGTCCCTCGCTGCCCAGCCAGCTGGAATCCACCCCGAAATCGGGCTCGGCCTCGGCCTTGATCTAGGGCTAGACCGGGTCGTGAGGGGCAGCGGCCTTGATGCATCGCTTCGGTTCCGGAGCCCTGCCTGGCTTCCGGGACTCGTCCTCGGCATCAAAGGCGATCGGGGCCTCGGGAGCTGGTGGACGAGCGTAGCCCTTTCCATTCCACTTGGCTCCGGGCTCGAAGCGCTGATAGGGGGCGACAGGGTCATCGGAAACGCCTCGTTGATAGCAGGGGCCGGACGTACCCTTTCAGTCGCCATAGGAGGATTTCCCTCGCGCTTCGGCCTGGCCGCTCGCCTTGGCAGGGCGCCGATCGCTGAGTCCTGGAGCTGCGATTTCCACAGCGGCATCGATTGGCGGGTCCTCTCTGCGAGCGAAGCCCATGAGGGAAGCCTCCCCTCCGCCTTCGTGAGGACGGACAGCATTGCCACCTTTGTTGCGGGTTTCACGGCCCGCCTCGAGGTCCGGCTAGTTCTCTGTCCCTAGCCAGTCTCCTTGCCGGCCCGGGCATCGAACTCGCCCATGTGCTTCCGGTATTTCTTCGGCAGACGCGATGCCTGGAGTCCGGGGTTTGTCCTTTCTTCAATACCAACTATGTTAAAATAGCCGCGCCAGGCCTCTGCGACCTGGCCGTCGCGCCAGGATGGAGCTGCCTTGCCCGATATCGAAAGGGCTTCGCCTCCCGTCCATCCCCTGCCCGGTTCATGGACAATCGCCCGGTCCCTCCTCCCATCCTTGATTGCCCACCGAAGGGAGGGATAGCGGGCGGCGAAATGGCCTGCGATGAGGGGCAGGATATCGCAGTCCGGCTCGATGATGGAAACGAACGAGCCGTCAGACAGCTCCCGGAAGCGGAGGAAGCCTGTCATGAGCTGGGCTGCCCGCCGCGTCCTATTGGCGGCCCTTTCCACGAGACGCACATCGCAATCGCCAAGGTCGTCGAGGACCCGGGATCCCTCCCTGAAAAGCCTCGCGATGAGACGCGCGATGGCACCGTCGACCCCCTTCAGGTCCGAGGCGAAGGCGTCCCGGACCAAGGGTGGCAATTCCACCCCAATGCATCCTTCGAGCCGCGCGACAAGTCTCTCTGCCCTTGCAGGATCACAATTGACAATTAGGACTTCCTCGAAGAGACCCGCCTCTGCCCCGTCGCTGCTGACCGTCACGTCGCCCGGGTCCTGGCCGGCGGCAACCGCGTTCAAGAGCTCGCAGGTGGCGCAGATCAGACCCGGAAGGCCGCCGTCGTATCGGAAGACGGTCATGGCACCCCTCCCCCGAAATCGAGGTGCAGCTGCGAGGCAGCCGCGCATCCGCCACTGCCACCACCGCTGTTCCTGCTCCGATCCAGGAGAAGCGAGCGGAGCAGCCTGACATCGTCGAGTCCGCTCAGGTGCCCGGCCATGCCTCGCGTTCCCGATCCATCGCAGACAAAGGAACGCGCCCTCTTCATGACCACGCCGAGGGCAGCGAGCCGGTCGACGCGGAGGCGCGAGAGGCGCCGCGCCCTGAGGATCCGCGAGGCCGAGCTGGGCCCGATCCCCGGCACCCTGAGGAGTTCGCCATAATTGGCGGTATTGATGTCGAGCGGAAAGGCTGCCAGGTTGCGGAGGGCCCAGGCGCACTTGGGATCGAGGTCGGGGTCGAGGTATGGCCCACCACCGGAAAAAACCTCCGCTGCGGTGAATCCGTAGAACCGGAACAGCCAGTCAGCCTGATAGAGCCTGTGTTCCCTGAGGAGGGGTGGCCCCTCGATGGTCGGCACCCGTGGATCGGGTGCCACGGGAATGAAAGCAGAGTAGTAGACCC
>JBMOIK010000509.1:0-2854 GCA_049317365.1 Rectinemataceae bacterium
ACTTTGTCCTCCATGACGCCTACCTCGACAAATCGCTTGTAAGGAACCAGATCGCGTACGGGCTTTCGAACGACATCGGACTCTGGGCGCCGAGGACTCGTTTTGTGGAGGTCTACGCCGACAGCAGCCTGGACGGAAACGACACTGTGGAATACCTCGGCGTCTATCTCCTGGCCGAGAAGATCAAGCGCGGCCTGGCGAGGGTCAACATAACTCCCATGGATACCTACTCGAACGCCGAACCCGAAGTTTCAGGCGGATACATCCTCAAATTCGATATCCAATCGCCTGGGGATGTTGCCATCACCACGGAAAGCGGGCTAAGCGTCCTGGTCGACTATCCCGACCCGCGCTATGTCACCGAGGCACAGAAGGCCTATCTCACGAGCTACCTAGATGCCCTGGAAGCATCCTTTCACTCAGCCCATCCCGATGATCCTGCGACCGGCTATGCCCGCTACCTCGATCAGGCATCCTTTGTGGAATTTTTCCTCCTCAATGAATTGTACAAGAATGTCGACGGCTATCGTCGAAGCGCCTTCATGAGCAAGGACAGGGGAGGGAAGCTCAGGGCAGGACCAGTCTGGGATTTTGACATAGCCCTCGGCAACGCCGATTTCAGCAGCGGGAGCGTGCCAGACGGTTACGGCGACGACATGGCCAACCCGATCCAGGCACCTGTCGCATTTGGATGGGAACTCATCCTGACCCTCGACTGGCCGACGGGCGGACCACCCTGGTGGTGGGCCAGCCTCCTTGAGGATCCTGGATTCCGGAAGCTGGCCCAGGAGCGATGGACAGCATTGCGACAGGGTCCCCTTTCGGATGCCGCCATCGAACTGCGCATCGCCAGTGCACTGGCATGCATCGAAGTGGCTGTGGACCGGAACTTCGAGCGCTGGGGCAATCTGGGCAGCTACGACTGGCCGAATCCTGTCGTCACCGGCCTGTTCCGCGAGCCTTCGGGCATCGACTTCAAGCCGGGAGATCCGGCAACCTGGAGCCAGATCGGCTTCCTCAGGTATTTCCTCCTTCACCGCGCTGCCTGGATGGATGCGCCCTCATCCTGGAATGCCCTCGATGTCTGGGCCGCGGACCAGGGGGCCCGATCCCTGCAGGGCACTACGCCCGGAAAGGACAGGTAGCATATGACCGACACGCAATGGGAAGACCTCAAGGCTACGATAGCTGGCAGGGGGCCCTCGAAGACGCAGGCAGGCTTCATCATCGACAGTCCCTGGCTTCCTAATTGGTATGGAAAATCGATTCTGGATTATTTCTCGAGCGACGAGGTCTGGTTCCGTTCCAACATGAAGGCCATCACGGACTTTCCCGAAGCTACCTTCTTTCCGGGCTTCTGGTCGGAGTTCGGGATGTGCACCGAGCCCTCGGCCTTCGGGGCACGCTGCTCATTTCCGCCCAACGAGTTCCCCTTCGCCCACAAGGTCATCCACGAGAGTTCCGACATCGATGCCCTGGAACTGCCCGATCCCCGGAAGGATGGCCTTTTGCCCTTTGTGCTCAATCGCCTTAAGATAAACCAGGACCGGATGGAGGAGGCGGGGCACCAGATCAGGTTCGCCGTGGCGCGGGGGCCCCTGAACATAGCCAGCTTCCTCATGGGAACCACCGGGTTCCTGACCACCCTGATGCTGGAGCCCGAGCGCGCCGATGCCCTGGTGCGGAAGGTGACGCTCTTCCTCAAGGACTGGATACAGCTCCAGCGTGAAACCTTTCCCAGTATTGACGGTATCTTTCTCCTCGATGACATCATCGGCTTCATGGGCGAGCCGGAGTTCCGGGCCATCGGCCTGCCCCGCTTCAAGGAACTCTTCGACGATGATGTTGCGGTCAGGTTCCTCCACAACGACGCGCCCTGCGCCCAGTCGGCCGCCTTGCTTCCCGAAATGGGCGTGAACCTCTACAACATGGGCACAGACATCACCCTGAGCGAGCTCCAGGTCCTGACCGAAAACAAGGTGACACTGCTCGGAAACATCCATCCCCGGGATGTGCTTGCGAGGGGCAGTCCCCAGGATGTCACAACTGCGACGACTTCGCTGATTGCATCGCTCGCCGACAGGTCTCATTTCATCCTTTCCTGTGGAGGCGGGATGCCGCCGGGCGTGAGTTCGGAGAACATTGCTGCAATGCTGAGGGCGGCCGGGGCTTAAGCCAATCATGTACTAATTACCCCGTATTGCGTGCGACGCAAAAGCCCTGACCAGGGCCCTGTATAACCACAGGAGGGCAGCAAAGCCGGAGATCCACAGAAGGATGCCGGCTCCGGCCAGGAGGAGGAGCCGCACTCTCTTTCCTTCAAGGCCCCCTGATGTCTACGTCGGGGACTACCGTCCGCCCTCCTTTGATGAAGTCCTACAACCAGACTAAGGCGGAGTACTATCGGCAGATCTCGGCCGCAACGTCCTCCAACGATCTCTCCGCCTTTATCGCCTATGCCATGAGAGGCCTTGGGGAAGGAATACGCCAGGAAGTCGAAGCCCACGCTCTCCCGGGATCTTGCCAGCTTGGTGGAACTCGGCCTTGTGCTGAAAACCGGGTCTGGCTGGACCGCAAACGCCGGCGTTCTCAATGGCTACGTTCCTATATCGACGGGGCGCATCCAGTGAGGGACGGGTTCGCGGAAATCGTCCCGAAGAACCGACCCGAAAAGAAACGCTCCCTCATGTGGTACTTTTCGGCCAAGGCGAATCCCGGCACTTGCCGTCGCCTGCCGCGTGTAGTACAATGTATACATGATCAGGTACCTGGACGATATTCTGAAACAGGTGAAGAAGGGGGGGCTACTGGAAATCGAGTGGAAGTATTGGGTAGAATGCCTGTATGAGCGACG
>JBMOIK010000510.1:0-2840 GCA_049317365.1 Rectinemataceae bacterium
CCTGCCCACCATCAGGGGCCGCGTCTTCAATGGCCTCAACTTCGAACCCCTGGCCACAGGCGAGGTTCAGTTGTATGTCGATGGAGTCCTCGCACCCATGGCCGATCCCAACTGGCAGAATCCCTTCGTCCTTGCCCAGGCAACGGTCGGAACCTTCATATTCTGGGTATGCCCCGTATCGGCCCCTTCGGTCGGGGGAAAACGCAGCTTCACCCTCGAGGTCCGTGCCGTGGTTCCTGGCCTCGAGGATGCATCCCATTTCTTCGAACTCGAGATAGAGGCAGATAAGGAAGCCAACAGCGGTTTTGACCACCATGGAGTCCATAAACTGCCCGATCTCCTGTTGTTCGCCCAGAGCGAGGAGCAGGACGATTGAGTCTCCCGAAGGAACTTGCGGATTTCTAGGCCCGGAGTTACACTTCCGCCTTTCCTCGCAGCGCCAGACAGGATGAGTGCGCGAGACAAGGAGTCAATATGAACAACCGTAAGACGATCGTTGTAGCGCTCGGCGGGAACGCCATCATAGAAGAGGGGACCAGGGGCACCATCCTGGAGCAGTTCGCCAACACCAGGAAGAGCCTCGGAGCCATAGTCGGCATGATCCGCGAGGGGCACAAGGTCGTCCTCACGCACGGCAACGGACCCCAGGCCGGAGTGCACCTCATCCGCAACGAGGCGGCCTCGAGCCAGGTTCCTCCCTCTCCGCTCAGTGTCATCGTGGCCGATACCCAGGGCTCCATGGGCTACATGCTCGCCCAGTGCCTCGCCAACGCCCTCATCAAGGAGGGCGTCAGGAAGGATGTCGTGACGGTCATCACCCAGGTGGTGGTCGATCCGGCAGATCCTTCCATGAAGAATCCAACAAAGTATGTGGGGCCCTTCTACAAGGCTGCCGATGTCGATGCCTGTACGGCCAAGGGCTGGATGATGAAGGAGGACCCGGGCCGCGGCTGGCGGCGTGTCGTGCCCTCTCCCCTCCCCCTCGACATCGTCGAGAAGCAGACCATCAAGGACCTCATCGATGACGGCCTTGTCGTCATCGCGGTGGGCGGAGGTGGCGTGCCAGTCGAGAGGTCCCCCGACGGTACCCTCCGAGGCATCGACGCCGTCATCGACAAGGACCGGGCCTCGGCCCTCCTCGCCAGCCTGGTCAATGCCGACGAACTCCTCATCCTGACGGGAGTCGACCGGGTGGCCATCAACTACAAGAAGCCTGACGAGAAGAGCTTTGACAAGATGACGGTCGCCGCCTGCGAGAAGTATCAGGCCGAAGGACAGTTTCCCAAGGGTTCCATGGGTCCGAAGATCGAGGCAGCCTGCGATTTCATCAATCGGGGGGGAGCCAAGGTCCTCATAACGAGCATGGAACACGCCTCCGAAGCTGTCGCCGGCAAGGCTGGTACGACAATTACTGCCTAGCAGGAAGCGCTTCCCTCAAACTTGACCATCCCTCTCGCCCTGTGCTACCTTTCCGCGAATCTTCACCCCAAGGAAAGTCCCTATGGATAAGTTTTTTTCTGACCTGACCCTTCTCCAGGCCGCTCCCGACGCTGCCAGCACCACTGGCTCCATGCTCACGACCCTCGTTCCCTTCGCCTTGGTCTTCGTGATTTTCTACTTCCTGATCATCCGGCCACAGAACAAGAAGCAGAAGGACATGCAGAAAATGATCGCTGGCGTCAAGAAAGGCGACAAGGTCATCACGATCGGCGGCGTCCACGCGATCGTCGACAAGGTCAAAGAGACCACCATTGTCCTCAAGGTCGACGACAACACCAGGATCGAGTATTCCAAATCGGCCATCGCTACGGTCGATACCAAGGGCGAGGCATCCGCCGACGCTGCCTCCGAAAAGCCCACAGATAAGCTGGCTGACAAGTCCTCTGACAAGTCCTCCGAAGCCAAGAAGTAAGAGCCTTCCACGGCCGGCGGCATGTGCAGGCTTCCAGCCTCACATGCCTTGTCCGTCCTACCCACCCGCCTGGAGTAGCCGAAATGAACAAGACGAAACGATTCCTCGTCGTTCTCGCTGTTGTCGGTATGGCCCTTGCTTTCCTATGGCCGACCCTCGACTGGTATTTCCTGACGCCGAAGGCCGACCAGGCCCTCGCGCTCGGCTCACGTGAGCAGATCCGCGAGTACGCGCGCTCGATGGCCGGCACCGATCTTGAAACCCTCGTCAAGAATGCCTCCGCGAACGACGGGAATGCGATAGACGCCGTCAAGTACAAGGTCGTCATCAGGGCAGCCAAGGCAGCGCTCCGCGAGGCCAAGAAGCCCGACCCGAAAATATGGACTGCCAAGACCTCCCTCCAGGCCTTCAACAGCTACGGATCAGCCCTCGAGTCGGTGTCGGGGATCTACCGCGATGCGGTTCTCGCCCTGAAGACAAAGCACGGAAGGGCCATCCAGCTCGGTCTCGACCTCTCCGGCGGCATGAGCGTCGTCATCCAGGCTGACATGGATGCCCTCCAGAGAAAGATCGGGAAGCCCCTCTCCGCCGCTGACAAGGCCGATGCCATCGACCGTGCCATCGAGGTGCTCAACAGCCGCATCGACAAGTTCGGCCTCACCGAGCCCTCGATCCGCAAGCAGGGCGAGGACCAGATCTACGTAGAGCTCCCCGGCGCCGCCGATCCCGAGCGGATCAGCTCGATCATCATGGGCCGCGGCCGCCTTGCCTTCTATATAGTCAACTCCGAGGCGACCAGCCAGCTGTCCGACTACCTCCAGAACACACCCGGCGGCATCGAGGAGCAGACCGACGCCGCTGGCCAGAAAATGCAGGTCGTCAAGGATGCCTCGAAGGTTCCGGCGGGCTACATCATCCTCAGGGAGTA
>JBMOIK010000511.1:0-2837 GCA_049317365.1 Rectinemataceae bacterium
CTCCTGACCACGAAGGCGCCAGCGGTCTTCCTCTACTGCCCCAACGAGAACCATGTCCTCGGTCCCCGGGTGAGCGGTTTCAGGCAGGTCGGCAACGGCAGCCTCTTCTATCTCGCCTACACGCAGGTCAAGTGACGCAAAGATCTTAATAAGTACGGTCGTCCCGGAAGGGGCGGCCGTAGCGCTTCGTGGACTTTCACGCGTGATCTGGAACGGAGTCGAATGTGGGCAGATACATCGCGAAACGGCTCTTGTCCCTGATCCCCGTGCTCTTCGGGGTTTCCCTTATCGTCTTTTTCCTGGTGCGCCTCATCCCCGGATCCGCGCTCCAGATGTACCTCGGCACCCAGGTCGAGGCGACGCCCGACCAGATGCTGGAACTGAAAAGGATCTTCGGGGAGGACCGCCCCGTGTTGGTCCTCTACGTCGAGTGGCTCGGCCGTCTCCTTCAGGGGGACTTCGGCATCTCCCTCCGTACCGGGCGCGAGGTCCTTCCGGACATCCTTTCCCGACTGCCCCTCAGCCTCGAGCTGACCGTGATGGCCCTTCTCATAGCCCTCCTCTTCGGCATCCCCCAGGGCATCCTCGCCTCGCTGAAACGCAACCCCTTTGTGGACGTCCTCAACAGGGTCGTGGGCCTCCTGGGTCTTTCGCTGCCCCAGTTCTGGCTGGCAGCCCTGATGGTGCTCTTCTTCTCGGGCTTCAGGGGCTGGATACCAATGGGCAACTATGTGGGGTTTTTCCAGGATCCCCTCCGCAACCTCCAGATGCTCCTCCTGCCCTCCCTGGCCATTGGCATAGGCCTGGCAGCCGTCATAATGCGGTATACCCGCAACAGCATGCTCGAGGTCCTCGAGATGGACTACATCCGTACCGCCCGGGCCAAGGGGCTGCGGAAGCGCTCCGTCATCTTCGGCCACGCGCTCAAGAACGCCATACTGCCCGTGATCACTGTGGCGGGCTTCAACACCGGATATCTTTTGGGCGGAGCCATCGTGATCGAGGAGGTCTTCGCCCTTCCGGGCATGGGCCGCCTCGCCCTCTACGCGATCTACCAGCGCGACTACCCCGTGATCCAGGGCATAGTCCTCGTCATTGCCGCGATCTTCGTCCTCGTCAACCTCGCGACCGACCTGATCTACGCCATGGCCGACCCGCGGATCAGGCTCGATGACAGCGGGAGGAAATCATGATCCCGAGGAGGCTTGCGAAAAACGGCATCGCCATGACGGGCATCGTCATCGTCGCGCTGTATGTAATCGTAATACTTGTCTCTTTTTTCTGGCTGCCCTTCGATCCGGTCAAGATCGATGCGGACCACCTTCTTGAGGAGCCTTCCTTCACGACCGGCCACATCTTCGGCACCGACGAGTTCGGCCGTGACATCCTGTCGCGCATCATGAAAGGGAGCCTTGTGTCCCTCGTCATCAGCCTCTCGGCGACTACCATGGGTGCCCTCATCGGCGTGACCATGGGGATCTGGGCCGGCTACCTCGGAGGCCGCTGGGACAACTGGATCATGCGGATCGCGGACATCATCTTCGCCTTCCCCTCACTCCTTTTGGCCATCTTCGTGATGGCCATACTCGGGGAAAAGACCTGGAACGTCGTCATCGCCATCGGCATCGTCTACATACCCCAGTTCGCCAGGATCAGCCGCGGGGCGATCCTCGGTGTCAAGACAAACGAGTTCGTACGGGCCGCGCGCTCCAACGGGGCAAGCTCCCTTTTCATCCTCTACAGGCACCTCCTCCCGAACATACTTGTACCCATCATCGTACAGGTCTCCCTCGCACTGTCCGTTTCGATACTCCTGGAATCCTCCCTGAGCTTCCTCGGCCTCGGGATCCAGCCGCCCTGGCCCTCCTGGGGCAACATGCTGAGTTCCGCGAGGAAGGTGATGGTGCTCGCACCCTGGACGGCCATCTACCCCGGCTTTGCGATCGTCTTCCTCGTGCTGGGCTTCAACCTCCTCGGGGACGGTCTCCGTGACATCCTCGACCCGCGGCTCAAGAACGTAGGTTAGGCAGATCATGGCAATTACGACGGGCGTCGAGGCAATCCTCAGGGTAGAAGGCCTCGTGACTGGCTTCCGGACGGGAGGTGGACTCGTGCGCGCGGTGGAGGAGGTTTCCTTCGAGCTCCATCGCGGCGAGATACTGGGCATCGTAGGCGAATCGGGCTCGGGGAAGTCCGTGACGAACCTCTCGATCCTGAGGCTCGTCCAGTGCCCGCCAGGGGAGGTTTCAGCCGGCAGGGTCCTCTACGATGGCAAGGACCTCCTTTCGGCAAGCGAGGAGGAAGTCCGGCTCGTCCGAGGCAGGAACATCTCCATGATTTTCCAGGATCCGCTGACCTCCCTGAACCCCGTCATCAAGGTCGGCAAGCAGATCGCCGAGGCCATCAGGCTCCACCATGGCGCGAAGCGCCGCGAGGCGGATGCGCGGGCAGTGGACATGCTCAGGCTCATCGGGATCCCCGATGCCGAGCGGAGGGCAGGAGACTATCCGCATCAATTCTCGGGCGGAATGCGTCAGCGCGTGATGATCGCGATGGCGCTCTCCTGCGACCCCGAGATCCTCATCGCCGACGAGCCGACCACCGCCCTCGACGTCACCATCCAGGCCCAGATCCTGGAACTCATCAGGAACCTCTCCGCGCAATCCGGAACCGCGGTGATCCTGGTCACCCATGACCTCGGTGTGGTGGCAGGCATGTGCGATTCGGTATGCGTCATGTACGCCGGGCGGATCGTGGAACGGGCCAGCGTCGATGACCTTTTCTACGACCCACTCCACCCCTATACGAGGGGCCTCCTCGACTCCATTCCGCGCACC
>JBMOIK010000512.1:0-2832 GCA_049317365.1 Rectinemataceae bacterium
CAAGCCGCAGACCGATGATATGCGGGAATCACCAGCTCTTATTGTAGTCAACGAACTGATAACGCGAGGGGCTCGAGTGCGTGCCTTCGATCCCGAGGCTTTTTGTCAGGCAAGAATATATCTAAAGCATTCCTCCGAATCCCTCGAGCTTGTCGATGATCAATACGAGGTCCTGAGGGGTGCAGATGGCCTATTTCTTATTACAGAATGGAAGCAATTCAGGCAGCCGGATTTTGGGGTCATGAAGTCGCTGTTGAAAAAGCCCGTGATTCTTGACGGTCGTAATCAATACGATCCCGAAAAGATGAGAGATGCCGGATTCTCATATTATTCCATCGGACGCAATGCTTGAACTCCAGGAAGACCGAAAAAACAATACTCGTCACTGGTGGAGCAGGATTTGTGGGATCGCATCTCTGCGCCCGCCTGCTCTCTGAGGGGCATTTCGTCATTTGTTTAGACAATTTCTATACGGGTTCGATGCGCAACATTGAGATATTCCTAGGGAATCCTTACTTTCAGGTAATTCGACACGATGTGATCCTTCCATATTCCATGTATGTTGACGAGATCTACAATCTTGCTTGCCCAGCTAGTCCGCTCCACTACCAGCGAGATCCAGTCGCGACATACAAGACGAGTATCATGGGGGCAATCCACGCGCTCGATCTCGCGACGAAGTGGAAGGCCAAGGTATTCCAGGCTTCAACCTCAGAGGTTTATGGCGACCCTCACGTCCATCCCCAGCCAGAATCATATTGGGGAAATGTCAATCCCATCGGCATCCGGAGTTGCTACGATGAAGGGAAGCGTGGGGCCGAGACCCTCTTTTTCGACTATAACCGCATGCTGGGCACAAAGATAAAAGTTGTCCGTATCTTCAATACCTACGGTCCCAACATGTATCCAGATGATGGACGAGTGGTCAGCAACTTCATTGTCCAAGCTCTCAGGGGAGAAGACCTGACTGTTTACGGTGATGGACAACAGACGAGGTCCTTCTGTCATGTAAATGACCTCGTACGAGGATTTGTCGCAATGATGAACGGCCCCGAGGAGTTCGTGGGACCGGTTAATCTCGGCAATTCTGGTGAGTTCACGATGCTCGAACTGGCAGAAAAAATTATAACGATGACCAGTTCCCGTTCGAAGATAGTCCACAAGAGCCTGCCCTCGGACGATCCCAAGCAGAGACAGCCTGATATTTCGCTAGCCAAAAAGAACCTAGGCTGGGAGCCACGGCTTTCACTTGGCGAAGGCCTTGTAGATACAATTGCATATTTCAGAAGCGCCATTGCGTGACGTCATCGGGTCTGCCTTGCCCGTTCATGATCCGGCCAAAAATAGAATCGTTCCTCCGCGCTAATGAATACTTTCCTTGCAGTGACCACGAACAGGAGCCCCAATGCCCTTTTCCTCTGTCGTGAAGGCACTCATACCGATTGCCAAGAAGGAGCACTCCTCCCTGCCTCTCCAGTCAGTGTTTGGAGTAGACGGGACTCCGGTCCCGCTTGTCCAACACCTCGTCGCCGAATTGCTCGAGGCCGGCATCGAAGAGGTCTGCCTTGTCGTGAATGCCGGATCCCACGCCCTGGTTTTCCCGGTGCTGGAACCTTTTTCGCGCCGCGTCCGCTATGTCTGGCAGGATGAACCGAAGGGATTTGGACATGCCCTTTGGTGTGCGCGGGAATGGGTGGGGAGCGATCCGGTGTTGGTTCAGGTTTGCGATCACCTGTTTCTGCAATCTGAAGAGGTTTCCTGTGTGCGGCAGATGATCGAGGCGTGGGGGGCGCGAGGGTCGTCGATTTGTGGCATTCAAAGAATCAGGGAAGTTGAGGTACCGCACGTAGGCGTGGTTTCGGGCAAGCGCGTGGACAAGGAGTCACAGCTCTATCTCCTTGACAGCTTCCTGGAGAAGCCAAGCCTGACGAAGGCGGAGCTCCTGCCTCATATCCAGGGGTTGGGTTCCAACGAGTATTTCTGCTCAGCTGGAATATTTGTGCTGAGCCCTACCTTCTTCGATATTCTTCAGGACTTTTCAGTAAAATGCAGTGTAGAGGATCTACGCTGGCTGGCGCCCGCGCTGATGGAACTCATGCGCCGGGAAAGTGTCTATGGCCAGGAAATAGAGGGGCGGCGGATCAATCTCGAAGAGCGATTCGGGCTGCTCCGGGCACAGGTCGCCATGGGGTTGGCGTCCAGTCATAGAGACGCGGTTTCCACGGTGATGCTCGAGGAAGCCCTCCGAGGGCGGCGTTGAGTTTGACTGTCAATGCGCTGTCCGAGGCCCTCGACTCTATCAGGGCAGAAGATCGGGCGGGGCTTCTTGAGGACTTCGCCGAGTCCGCTTCGCCTGAGGAAATCTGGGAGGCTGTCGGGGTGCTCCATGAGCGCGCCTTTGCTGAGTCTGCGTCCCCCTATCTGAAAGTCCGGGCTCTCCTCCAGGCTTCCTATCTTTGCCGGTACGCGCTCCCGCGAAAGCTCCCCGTCTTAGCCGGGCACATCCCCTTTGAGGTGGTCGAGCTGCTGCGTCAGACACGCTTTGTCGATGCACTGACCTTGACGCATCGGCTCTGCGTCGAGGCTGGCGGCCTGCCGAGTGACGCCCTTTCGAGCGTGCTAGCAGCGGCCTATTGGGGCCATGGGTTTCAGGTGCTGGCACTCCAGGTGCAGAACTGCGTCCGTTCGATCGATGGCAACCGGTGGATGTTCCGATTGGGGAACTCTGACGACTATTGCCTCAGGCTTAGGCCAGAGCTCCTCGCTGCGGACAGAGGCACGGGCCTCTTCCCTGTGCTGCAGGAAAGCACGCCGGTGAGGATGGATCTGAGC
>JBMOIK010000513.1:0-2831 GCA_049317365.1 Rectinemataceae bacterium
AGGAATACAAAAGAAGTACAAACAGCGGCATGAAAAGGAATACGACAACGATCCAGAACACCGCGTCGCTGAAGGACAGGGCTTTCCGCCTGCTCATGGAAGGGCCTCGGCCTGGATATTGTACTCCAGGTCCTCTTCGGTGTCGTCGATGCGCGGGGCGGAGGGCCTGCTTGAGGTGTAGGCGTAGACCAGGGCGCCGATGCCCGTGATCAGTGTCACGGCCATTGAGATCGACGCGGCGAGAGGCCAGTTGCGGGTCTTTGTTACCTGGTCGGCGATGATGTTGCCCAGCATGTAGGCATCTTTTCCTCCTACGAGGAGGGGGACGGCGTAGGCGCCGAAAATCGGGATGAAGGTGAAGAGCACCGCAGTGACGATTCCTCCCCTGATGTTGGGCAGGAGGATCTTCACTATCGCGGTAAGTCGCGTGGCGCCAAGGTCGCGGGCTGCCTCAAGGAGGGTGAAATCGAATTTTTCGATGGTGGAAAAGAGCGGGAGGATCGCATAGGGGAGGTACATGTACACAAGCACGAGCACGACCGTCCCCTGGTTGTAGAGGAACTGCGCGGGAGTCGAAAGGATGCCGAGCCAGCGCAGCGCGTCGTTCAGGAAGCCCTCGCTGCCAAGGATGGCAATCCAGGCGTAGACCCTGACGAGGAAATTGGTCCAGAAGGGCACGATTATGAGGAAGAGCCTCAGCGACTGGTTTGAACTCCGGGCGATGGAGTAGCCGGCAGGCAGCGCGATCAGGATCGTGATGCTGGTGGCCAGGAGCGACACAAGGAGGGTCCTGAGCGCGACAGCCAGCAGGGTCCCCCCCCCCAGCGCGTGCCAGGCAGCGAGGGAAAAAGCGGGTTCAACGCCGCCGTAGAGATCCTTTCGCATGAATGAATACACAATTATGATAAAAAGCGGCGCCGCGAAAAACAGGGTGAGCCAGAGGCCCTGAGGCGCGGAATACCAGGGCCCGTAGTTGCGTTGCCGCATCTACCCGTCCAGGCCGTCGTCGGAAACCGTGGGGGAAATGCTCGTGCTGGAAGCCTCCACCACCACCGCGTCCCTGGCGCTCCAGGAGAGCCAGACCTCGTCCTTCCACTTGATGTCAGGCACACCTTCGGACCATTGGGCGTGCTGTCTGAACACCACGAGGTGGCCGCCTCCGGGCGTCCGCACGTAATACTTCGACTGGAAGCCGGAGTAGATCGGTTCGTCGACCATGCCCTTGACGACGTTTCCCAGGGGGCCTGCCTCGGCTGGAGGAGCAAGGGAAATCCGTATCTTTTCCGGGCGAACGGCGACGCTGACCCAGGAGCCTTCGGGGGCCTCGTTCCCGGCCTCGACCTTGATGGGGCCGACCCTCTCGTCCTGCACCATCGAAATTCCGTTGGAAAAACTGACAACCTTTCCAGAAAACAGGTTCGTATCCCCGATGAAGCGGGCAACGAACTCGGCTTTGGGATTCTCGTAGATGTCCTGGGGCGACCCCACCTGGAGGACCTTGCCGCCGTCCATGACCGCAATCCTGTCTGAAACCGACAGGGCTTCGGCCTGGTCATGGGTTACATAGATGAAGGTGATCCCAACCTCGTCATGGATGGAGTCGAGTTCGACGAGCATGTGCTGGCGGAGCTTCGCATCGAGGGCTGAAAGCGGCTCGTCCAGGAGGAGGACCGAGGGCTCATTGATGAGGGCACGGGCTATCGCGACCCTTTGCTTCTGCCCTCCGGAAAGCTGCGAAGGCTTCTTGTCCGCATGCTTCTCGAGCTGGACAAGGTCGAGGTGCCGCTTGACAAGCTCGCGAAGCTTCTTGCCCGGCGTCTTCCGTATCCGAAGCGGAAATGCGACATTCTCGAAGACCGTCAGATGTGGAAAGAGGGCATAGCTCTGGAACACCGTATTGCATCTGCGCTTGTCTGGCGGGAGCCCGGTCACGTCCCTCCCATCGATGGATACCAGGCCGGAATCAGGATCCTCGAAGCCCGCTATCAGGCGCAGCAGGGTAGTCTTTCCGCAACCGGAGGGGCCAAGCAGACTAAAGAACTCACCCTTTTTTATTTCCAGGGAAACGTCCTTCAGCGCCTTGAAGTCGCCAAAGGACTTGGAAAGACCCGAGATACTAACGTTCGATCCAAGCATCCCGCTTATTCTCCTCCCTCGTACATTGTGGGAAGGTATAGAGAGAACGCCGGCTTTTCGTCAACAAGAAAATGTGACATCAGGAAATCGGCAGGGCGCGGCGGAGCTCCTCGGGATCCTCTGCCGTGGCCAGGATAAAGCCCAGCCCGCGGTCCCGGAACAGGCGGGAAAGTTCGCCGAGGGTCGCAAGGTGGCGGCCTGGGGATTGTCCCTCCGGTTCGCAGAGGATGACGAGGACCTTCGCGGGTTCAGCCAGGGTACGGATGCGCCAGCCAGGAGACCTGCTGCCAAAATAGACCAAAGCCTCTTCAATGCCGCCGATGTGCGCATGGAGGAGGAGGACTCCTGGTTCAAGCTCTATTGGCTCGTGCTGGGCTATGTCGGAGAAGAGTCCAGTCAGGCGGGCCTGCTCCCTGCGGTCCTTCGCGAAATCAGCTGACAGGAGACGCTTGATCGCCTCCGGCAGCAGGGATTCCTGCAAGCGAAGCAGGACCCGGCGGTTGTCCAGGGCCTGATTAAATAGTCCCTGCGGGGAGCCCTCGCCATCGCCGCCCTCGGCAACAGCGGGAGGATAGAGGATCATGAGTGGGCTTCCGGGGAAGGATGCAGCGAACTCGCCCGGCAGGATCTCGAAGGAAGGATGCCAGATGGGCTGGCCCTGGCGGCCGCTTAGTATCGCGTAACCCGTCGTCCGT
>JBMOIK010000514.1:0-2810 GCA_049317365.1 Rectinemataceae bacterium
ACGCTTGAGCAGAGGAGCTTCAGGCCGGTGCAGGAAACTTAGCGGGTTGTCGATCAGGACTGCGGCGTAGCATCTAGGAGATCGAGGATGAGGGCAGCCTGCAGGCAGGCCGGTCAGCTGACTCCCCGCGAGGCTGCGAGTTCCGCCCCGATTCGCCTCGTCTCGGCGACGAGAAGGTCGAAATCCCGGTCTTCCGACCTGTGGTTGGTGTGGGCAACGCGCAGGACGTAGCGGCCGCCGAGCGTTGCATAGGTCGGCACGGCGATACCGCTTTCGTGGAGCCGCATGAGAATTTCCCTGTTGAGCCCGTTCAGAGCCTCGTCATCCAGGCCGGGAGCCCGGTACCTAAAGCAGACAATATTCAGCGCTACGGGGGCGAGGAGTTCCAGATCGGGAGCGTCGTTCACGAGCCGCTCTAGATGGCGGCACTGCGCCACGTTCTGCTCGATCATCCGAGCGTATTTCTCAAGCCCGTGCTCCCTTAGGGACATCCATATCTTGAGCACGCGAAAGCCCCGCGAAAGTTCCACTCCGTAGTCGCTGTACCAAATCTCTCCGCCGGCGGCGCCGCGATCGTGGGACGCGAGGTAGGAAGCCCGCGTCGCGAAGGCGCCCGAATGGTCCGGCTCCCGACGCACGAGGAGGCATCCGGCCTCATAGGGAACGTACAGCCATTTGTGGAAATCGAAGGCGATGGAATCCGCCCGCTCCATTCCCCTGAGAAGCGGCTTCTGTGCCGGGGAGATGGCGGCGACGGCCCCGATCGCCCCGTCGACATGGAACCACAGGTTCTCGGCCTCGCAGAGGTCGGCGAGCCCTGCCAGGTCGTCGAGGGCTCCCGTGTTGACGGTCCCCGCATTGCCGATCACCGCGAAGGGCTCGAGGCCCTCGGAACGGTCGTGCGTCACGGCGGCCTTGAGGTCCCCGATCTCGATTTCGAAACGGTCATTGACGGGGATCAAACGCAGGTTGTCGCTCCCGATCCCCAAGAGCTCCGCCGCCTTCTTCACGCAGCTGTGGGCCTCGACAGAAGCGTAGAAGACCAGCTTCCTGGGGGCGGCGCCGAGGCCCTGATGCCTTATGTCAAAGCCGGCGCGGGCGTTCCTTGCTACCGCGATGGCAAGGATGTTGGCCATCGATGCGCCGCTGGTGAGGACGCCGCTCGCCCCCGGCGGCAGGCCGAAGAGGGTCTTGAACCACTCGATCACCTGCCGCTCGACGTAGTTGGCTGCATGATCGCCGCCGCCGACATTGGGATTCATGGTCGCGGCCAGCATCTCGGCCAATGCCCCGAGGGGCGTGCCGGTTCCGATGACCCAGCCCCAGAATCGCGGATGGATGTTTCCGAGCGGATAGGGGAGCACGTGATCGACGAAGTCGGCATAGACCTCCTCGGCTGGTGTAGGGCCCAGGGGAGGATCCTGATCGAGCAGGGACTTCGTGCTCTCGGGGACGGGCTTCCAGGCCGGGCGGTCGCGCACGGTCTCAAGGTAGCCCATCATGTCGTCCACCATGCGGTGCCCCAGGTCGCGCATGGCCTGCCAGTCGGTGGGGTCGAGATTCATCGCAGAAAATTCCTCCATTCCTGCCTTGAGCCGATATTTCCCAGATGGCCGACGATTCTTGCCAGTCCTGGGAATACCACTATTGCATATCCACTCTACTGGTGTGCGCCCCCTCGTCAAGACTGTCTTCGACTATCGCCATCAATTGCCCCTCCTCCAAAGGCTTTGCGTGCGCTGTTTCCCCGATGTTTTTTGTTGTAGCGTGTCAAAGCCCGAGAGGTCTCCCTTCAACAAGCAAGCCTCTATCCCTCCTAAGAGAGTTAGGCCCCTCCGCGGGAGAGTAGGGACCACACAAAAAGGCGACCGTATTTTGCGAGATGACCCGTGACGATATTCCGAATAGCCGCACAATGTATGTTATGAGGCTATTCGGAAAGGGGGCACGCATGGCTGATATCCTGACAGTCAACCGGCCTGAAACAGGCGATTCCCGCGACCTCCGCGTACCGGCGAACCGCTTCGGCGACATGGGCCGAGCATACCAGGGTACGACCTGGATGCTTGAGACCGCAAACGGGAAGCCTGTCCGACGGGACTACGCGTACAAGCGGATATCTGAGACGGTCCTCGATGTGACAGGCAAGGTCTCGGCCTTCTTTCTCTTTTTTGGCGGCGCCTCAGGCGGCAAGGTAGCGCTTTCAGAGTCGGTACACTAGCTACAAAAAAGCCCAGGGTATCAGGCTATATACCGCATAGCCTTGAACCAGAGGAAAGCGGTTTCTTGTTGTCCTGGTAAATCGTCCCATGTCGTGACCGAAGTCTGAAGCGGGCAATTGTTGAAATCAAATAGCCCATTGCTCAGTATCCAGGCTTTTCCCATACCGCGCCGAAGGCACTGGAAACTCGAAAATCATCGAAGCTGGGCCAAATATGCGTGGCACGCACTTTCCGAAGCGAACCGCAGAGTCAAGTGCATATCCAGGCAAACAATTTCGCCACAATCTTTGGTCAAAACTGCCTTGACGAATGTCCCGGCATGGAAATACTTAAAAGATATTGTGTGACATGACCTGTATTTCATCCAGGCTATCAAGGTGGAAACATGCGGCGAAGTACCATGGACAAAACCTCGCTTTGCGTAGCTTCCTCCGCACGGCCCGTCATTGTTGCCTTTCTCGTGCTCGCCATCGCATCGGGACTTTGGTGCCAGGCGCGAGGCTTGAGCGTCATCGCGCAGCAGGTCACGGACAACAGCAACTTCGACATAGGCAAGCACTACGCGGTCATCATCGGCATAGACAGCTA
>JBMOIK010000515.1:0-2802 GCA_049317365.1 Rectinemataceae bacterium
CTTCGACAGCCTGGACTTCATTGCCCAGGTCACACTCCATATCCCGCCCAAGGGAAAGCATCTGGTCAGGCGATACGGGGTATACTCATCGAGAGGACGGAGCACGTGGAAGGATCGGCCAGCCCTAAGGACCAGGGCGCCTGAACGCTGGTACGGGCGCGCGCAGGTCCCCGCCGGCGAACCGGAATCGGTCGAAGTGGACACAACGGCAGGCGAGGGGGTCGAGGTCGGCGCCGCTGTGCGAAAAAAAGCGTGGGCTCGGCTTCTGGCAAAGGTATACGAGGTGGACCCGTTCCTTTGCCCGGAGTGCGGGGGGAAGATGGCCGTTATCGCGGTGACCTACTCACCCGCGGGTGAGTGGGATCCTGCGGAGATCAGGGGCATCATTGCCTGTCTTGCGCAAAAGGCGCGAGGGCCTCCTAACGCTGCGCTAGTTTCATCGATAGGTGAAGTGGGAGTTCATCATCTCGCCGCCTCGCCGCCGGTATGTGCGGCCCCGGTTCATCAATCATGCCTATCGGCGCGGTTGACGGCCAGGATTTCAGGGAGTAGTCTGCGCACAGATGTAATGTGCAGACGCTTGGGCCGACGCGGGTGGGGTTGATCGAGCGAATTCGCGGCTGCGATGGAATGTCTGGAGTCGCCGGGCGGCGTCCGAACGGCGAATTGGACTCCGAAGGGTAGTCCTGGCGCCGTGGACGAGGTTGCCCCGCAGGCGGGCGGCTATAATTTTTCCTATCCGTTACTCGAGCTCATTTTCAAATGTGGGTGAGCCCGGCTGCGCTTGCCGCGCCGGGCGAATCCCCGATGAGGGCGCCTACAAGCGCCCGAAGAGCTTGTATAGGTTGTTAGGCGCAGTGCCAAAACTAATATCAGTTGTCAGTTCTGATGATTGCAATTACAAGGGATGTCATATAGACCCATCTCCTTGCGGAATAATCTGTTATATACCATTGAACACCAATCTTGGGTTCAAACAAGAGTGCCACATTCTGCAATGCCGGAAATGCAAAACCAATTCCCGCCTGCCCTAGGCAGTATACATCATTGTCTCCTGGACCCAATGATGAACCAATGCCACTAACCAAATCCCATGAAACAGATGCAGCTTCGCTGCTATGAATGCGTCCAGAGAATGTAATCGGAGCCTCAAGATACATTCCATCGGGGGACATAGTTGCTGCGCTTGACATTCCAAACCGAACTAGGCCGAGATTCCAATGACACCATTCAATACCGCCAGAGGTAGAGGCAACCATAAGACCAAGGTTTGGTATCCAGGATAGGCGCGGTTCCATATAGACTCTAGTTACCATCAATCCATCATCAGAATAGAGCATTCTAGGTGCTACAATAAGAAAAGAGATAATCACCCCCAACCTCAAACCAAGCCGAAGGGTCCCCTGTGCGAAAATAACGCTTGAATTCTGTCGCAAACACTGAATTATCTGCCGCATCTTGTACCTACAATGCGAGTGACGGAAACTGTATCTTCACAAGTCCGAAGAATGTCATTACGACGCCGACTGCTGTCATAGCGCCGATTACGATGGGCAACGTAGTCTTATCCGCCGTATTGGCGCCGACAACTTGAATTATTCCAAGTCCATAGATAGCACCTACTCCTGCTCCAGTAAGGATATCAAATACTTGTTGTGCAGTTTTTCCGTAATACGCATTTGCCAGGCTTTTCCCCGCAAAGGCCGCATACGCTGCAAGACAAACGGCTGCGGGAAGTTTCAACCACGGTATAGACGAGGGGACATAGCAATATAAAAGTGCGCAGGCCCCAAGGCCAGCCCAGATTCCGGCAATAACGCGCGCCGTCTCCACACTTCCAGATTCATATGAGCGGCTAGTGGAGCGACTAGAAGCTGCATCCAATGAACCAAGCGCTGCACTGATCTGCGCAATTCCTGTATTGAATTCCTCAAGCTGAGTTGTCGTCATCATTCCTGAAACTTGAGGATCCGATACTATTCGTTGTGCGCTTTCGATTACCGCGGAAGCGTCCATATCTACTATGGCTGCTTGCATAAAATCGGTTGCTCCATCTATTCCTAACCGCTCTGCACTCTGGACAAGTTCTTCTGGAGATAGAACATCTTGAGTCGAATCTATCTCTCTCGAAGTTGCAGAATATCTCGCAGCCAAGGAAGTCGCCTGTACATATAACTCCCGTTGGGTGTTGATTGCATTCAACACAGCGGTCCGATTATATCGTGAAGTATAAAATGACGCTTGGGGAGGAATCTCGCATCCCAAGA
Source organism: Rectinemataceae bacterium (assembly GCA_049317365.1). Classification (GTDB taxonomy): domain Bacteria; phylum Spirochaetota; class Spirochaetia; order Treponematales; family Rectinemataceae; genus CAIJMU01. The sequence continues at coordinate 2,268 of JBMOIK010000515.1, forward strand.
AACATAGTACTACCAAAAAGCAAATTATCCCTCTAGCCATTGGCTTGTACACCATCAAAAACCTCCCATGCCTTCTGTCTTGAAATCTTCCCACCTTTTCTTTACGGGTAAGTCTATATGCTTCCTGACGAATGTCAATAGGGATTGCCATGTTCATCAAAGTTCACTCGTTTCAGCTAACTTTGAATCCACTCCACTTGCTTTTGGCATTGCGCCTAACGTTTTCCAGTCTAGGACGTTGTCAAATGGCCGAGTACTCGAGGTCATTTGACAATGTGGGTGAGCCCGGCTGGGCTTGCCCCGCCGGGCGAATCCCCGAGGAGGGAGCGCAGCGACCGAAGAGCCTGGACTGGGTGTTAGGCGACGTATTGTTTTGTTTACCCTTCAAAGCTATATTGTATTATGTAGCATAGCCTGCATCCATGGAAAATACTACCATGAAAATAGGCAAAATTCCGCTTTTTGATAATACCATTATAAACTTGAGAGTACCGAGTTCTAGCCCCAAGAAAATGTCGAATCATCAAGAAGATTC
>JBMOIK010000516.1:0-2796 GCA_049317365.1 Rectinemataceae bacterium
GTTGTTACATCACTTGTCCTTTTCGGCTCGATCATCGGTTTTTTCACGAAATATGAACACATCGTAAGTCTCGAGGGCGCCCTTTCGCACAATCTGATCCTCGGGTTCATGGGGATTGCCCTGTCGCTGTTCCTGACCCTCTACCTCCTCGTCAAGCCCGCCAGCTTCGCGACCCCCTGTCCCGGTGCCGAGGAACTTTCCAGGGCCGTTGCGGTCGTCGGATCCTCGACCTCGTCGCTCGCCAGCCTTGCCTTCCTCGGTGACAAGGCACTCCTTTTCAGCGAAAGCGGGAGGAGCTTCGTCATGTACGGGGTCAGGGGCCGGAGCTGGGTATCGATGGGCGACCCCGTCGGCGACCCAGGCGAGGTCAACGAGCTCATCTGGAAATTCCGGGAAATCTGTGACCAGCAAGACGGAGTGCCCGTCTTCTATGAGGTGGACCGTCGCTACCTCGACCAGTACATCGAACTAGGACTCGGCTTCCTCAAGATCGGCGAGGAGGGAAAGGTCGGTCTTGGTACATTCTCGACGGCGGGCAAGGAGAATCAGGGACTGCGCTACACCATGAACAAGCTTTCGAGGGAGGGCTGCCAATTCGAGGTAGTTCCCCGGGGAAGCGTCGGGCCTCTCATTCCCGAGCTTTCGCGGGTCTCGGATTCCTGGCTCCGCGAGAAGAAAGCCGCCGAAAAGGCCTTTTCCCTCGGACGCTTCGAGCCCTCCTACCTGGATCGCTTCGATATCGCCGTCGTGCGGAAGGATGGAGTGGTGATCGCCTTTGCCAACCTCTGGACGAGCGGGGGGAAGGCAGAGCTGCGGGTCGACCTCATGCGTTACGCGCCAGATTCGCCGCACGGACTCATGGACTTCCTCTTCGTATCTCTCATGGAATACGGCAAAGCCTCGGGCTTTGGCCATTTCAACCTTGGCATCGCCCCCCTTTCGGGCTTCGAGTATCATCCGCTCGCCTCGCGCTGGGACAAGATCTGCCATTATATTTACAATTATGTAGAAAATATCTACGGATTCAAGGGACTCAGGAAGTACAAGGAGAAGTTCAGGCCCGTCTGGAGTCCAGTGTACATAGCCCTGCCCGTCACAATCCTCGCACCCTGGCACATCTTCAAGATCGCCCTCCTGGCCAGCTCCGGATTGCGCGGCATCTTCCTCAAGTGACAGTGCGAGGGCGTCTGACCCCTTCCTCAATACCGCGATTTCCACTAGTATTTATGGTCTACCCGGGGGGGGTGCCGCGCGGAGCGCGTGGCCTAGTCGACGACGGAGGTTTGTTTCCGATGAAAGCCATCGAGCTTGCCAAGGCCTACGATCCGAAGAGCTTCGAGGATCGCATCTATGAGGATTGGAAGGCCAAGGGCCTTTTCCAGCCCCAGGCAGCCAGCGATGCCGCACCCGCGGCCAAGGCCGGCAAGAAGCCTTTTGTCATCGTAATCCCGCCGCCCAACGTGACGGGCGTCTTGCATATGGGCCACGGACTCAACCACGCGCTGCAGGACATTGCGGTGCGCTACCAGCGCATGAACGGGAGGCCGGTGCTCTGGCTGCCGGGCACCGACCACGCTGGCATCGCGACGCAGAACGTGGTGGAAAAGCGCCTCCGCGCCGGAAAGATTCCCGGCTACCCCGAGGGCACGGATCGCCACGAACTCGGCCGCGAGAAGTTCGTGGAGGAGACCTGGAAGGTCGCCAACGAGCACAAGGAGTCCATCCGCAACCAGATCGCGAGGATCGGCGACTCGGTCGACTGGAGCCGCGAGCGCTTTACCCTCGACGAGGGGCTGTCCCGGGCTGTGCGGGAGACCTTCGTGACCCTCTATGAGCGCGGGCTGGTCTACAAGGGCAAGTACCTGGTGAACTGGTGCACATCCTGCGGCACGGCCCTCTCCGATGACGAGGTGGAAAAGGACGACGAGCCGGGGAAAATGTATCGTATCTGGTATGAATTGATCGGAGGGGCATCGGAGGACGATGTCGCATCCGGTGGCGCGGTGGTCCGCGGGGGCAAGGCCTACATCGAGATCGCGACCACGAGGCCGGAAACCCTCTTGGGCGATGTGGCCGTGGCCTGCAATCCCGAGGACCCGCGCTATGGAGCCCTCGTCGGACGAAAGCTGCATTTGCCGCTCGCTGATAGGCACATTCCCATGATTGCGGACTCCTACGTTGACAGGGCCTTCGGCACGGGCCTCGTGAAGATCACGCCGGCCCACGACATCAACGATTTCGAGGTGGGCAACCGCCACGGCCTCGACCGCATCAACATCCTCGATGCGAAGGGGTTCTTGAACGACAATGTGCCCTCGAAATACCAGGGCCTGGACGTGAAGGCGGCGCGCGCCCTCGTGGTGGCAGACCTCACGGAGCTGGGCCTGCTCAAGTCGGTGGAGGACATCACGCACGCGGTGGGCCACTGCTACCGCTGCGACACGAGGATCGAGCCCTGGCTGTCGGAGCAGTGGTTCGTGAAGATGAAGCCGCTGGCCGACAAGGCGCTCAAGGCCTGGCGCGACGGCGATGTGCGGTTCTTCCCTACCAAATGGGAACACACCTACGAGCATTGGCTCACGAACATCCGCGACTGGTGCGTCAGCCGGCAGCTCTGGTGGGGGCACCGCGTACCTGCCTGGTTCTGCGCGCATTGCGGGAAAACGGTGGTGGCCCGCGAGGAGCCCACCGAGTGCCCCTACTGCACGTCCACCGAGCTCACGCAGGACGAGGACGTGCTCGACACCTGGTTCTCGAGCTGGCTCTGGCCCTTCAGCACCCTGGGCTGGCCGAAGG
>JBMOIK010000517.1:0-2794 GCA_049317365.1 Rectinemataceae bacterium
ATGGGCTTCCCTTGGTTAAAGAGCTCAATTGAGATGAGTTCTGTCCCCCGCGTCATGCTCAGGCGAAGCTCAGAGCCCTCCGGGCTGTACTTGCAGGCGTTGTGGACAAGGTTCCTGATGATGACCTGGAAGGCGCGGGCGTCGAGTCTGAGGGTGGCGCGCCGCTCGAGCCTCATTTCGAGGTGGAGGCCCTTCTGCTCGAGGAGGGGCCTGAACATCGCAACCGTGTCGCTGACAAGTTCCACAAGATCGACCTGAACCTGTTTTGCCCGCGCCTGCTTGCCCACCCTGCCGCCCCATTCGAGGAGGTTTTCGGTCATCAGGTAGGATTGCTGGATCATCGCGCCCATCGAGGCTGCCAGCTCCTGCGACTTCGGGTAATTGCCTGTATCGAGGCTCTGTTTCAGCAATCCCGATTGTGAGATCAGGGCGCTGAAGGGCGCTCGCACATCGTGGGAGGGGACGCGGTACATGAAGTCGATCCGCGCCTTGGCTTTTTTCAGAACGATGAAATCGAGGTAGCTCTTGCGCTTGATGGTGTTGGCGCTGGCGGACCAGAAGGCCCCGAGGAGGTTGGCGAAGATGTGGGCGATGACCAGGGTGAATTTCCCCCCGGGCTCGTACTCCTTGAACAGGAGCACAAAGACTATCTCGCCGACCGAAAGGGTGAGGGCAGCCCGCGTGACAAGGCCGAAGGGAAACATGAAATAGAGGATGAAAACGAAGACAAGCGAGGTGTAACTGGTAAAGGCATAATCGAGGGGTCGGGAAACCAGGGTCGCCAGCTGATGGAGGACTATCATGCCGGCGATGGCGTAGAGGAGGGGCCGCTCCAGAACCGGAACGGTCCTGCGGCGCTGTCGCCAGAAAAAAATGGCCGCAATACATATGGTAAACGCGCGGTAACTATTCAGGTGCCTAACCCCAGATAATGTACCAGTTAATTTGGATCAGGCATGAACGGAGCGCCATTGATGGCCATGACAAGGACATCAAGAGCCGAGAGACAGTGCTTGGCAGCTGTAGAAAGATAGCTCCGGATGCGACAGAACGTGGCGCCTCCGGCATCTGCGCGGAAAGTGCCCGAGATCTTCTGCTGAACCTTCATCATTCTGAGGTCCCGTTCGGCGAGATTGTTCCCGAAGGGGACGGAGAAATCGCCCATGAATGCGAGCACTTCCTTCCGATGGCCCTTGAGTCGTCTGACAAGGTTGCCCGCCTTGGTGTCCTTTGGCTTTCCCCGTTTTCCCGGCACCGGGATGGGAGCCGGATTGATTGCGACTCCCTTGGCGATGATGGAGGAATAGCGCCTCTTGAAACGAGCGATCATCCTGGCACCGAGAGCCTCACGGCCTGAAGCCTTCGCCAGGTCGACAGCTGACTTGATTTTTACCAGGAGATCCTTCATGAGCTTCGCCCAGTCCTGATGCATCTGCTCATGGACAAACGTGAGTTCCCTTAGGTGATGGACATTGCACAGGCCATGAAGGCAGTCTTTGTATGTGTAATAGGGCCTCCAGTGATCGTGGATGGCCCTGCCCTTGAAGTTCGGCAGCACGGCCATGGCATCCATAGCCTCGGTTCCGCGTTTGGGGTGTATTGTGTAAAGTGTGACCTTTTTCGTGGACGCTACGTGCAGCCAGTGCCGCTTTCCCCGGACCGAGGTTCCCGTCTCGTCGAAATGCGCCACGTCCGAGCCGGTCAACACGTCGTGGATGGCTGCGAGCGGGGCATCGAGTGAATCGCCGACTTTGCTGACCATGGTTGCCAGCGTGCCCTCGCACAGGGTCCCGCCGGATAGCTCCTGGATGAGTTCGGCGCAGCGCTTGAAGGGAAGCAACTGGTACGTTTTCAGATAGGCGCACAAGGCCGTGATCCGTGGTCCATACTGTACCGGTGCGTCGAATCCCTTCGGTGCTTCATGTATGCTCGAGGTGACGGTATGGCAGCCCGGGCAGGTTTTTGTCTCGAAACGTTGCTCGGTCACGTACATCCGCGGTTGGGGGATGTCATGCTCTTGCCGACGCTCAACCTTTTCCGGGACCTGCTTCGACAGATCACGGCCGCAACACGAACAAAGAATGACTGGATGCGGTACGATCTTGTCCGGCGTATCGCTCAGAGCCAGCGTCGATCCGTGATGTCCCTTTTGTCCGCCGGGCTTCCGGCCGTTTTTCATTCGCAGACTTTTGGGTGCGGGTTTATGAAACCCGTCGGTCGATGGAGGTTTCGAGCTGTTGTGACTATCGGTGGCAAGCCGGGCCTCAAGCTGCCGTACCAGCGCGTCCTGCTCAAGAAGCTTTCCGACGGTCGGCGTCTCACCTTGCGCGTAAAGGGCGCGGGCTTCTTCCTCGGTCACCGGGTCAGCTCCTTGCGGAATTCCGGAGTGAGCGGGTAGAGGTAGATGTCCTTGATGGGGACGCTCATGGTCTTGTGCCGGTCTTGTCGGCTTCGCCCCTGCGTCTGTCCCACGCACTGCCAATTAGCAGCACGGTAGCAGGTACCGCGAAACCGGCCCCGGTCGACGAAGGTTTCAAGGAGTGCGACCGGATGGCAATACTTTTCCATCCAGTCGTTTCGGATACGACGCGCTAGAAGTCCCAGGACATGGCTCGCCAGGTGTGGCACCTCGACCCAAGGCAGGATGAGGTACCGGTTGTTGTTGGCAATGTCTCCAAGCCTCATGGCGCGCGTCGCCGGATCCCAGCCGATGAATGAATCCCTCGGCTCGGTCTTCCACGCGGCAGCTCCGAAAACCGCGCAGGCTACAACCCGGTCACAGCGATCGCGGACC
>JBMOIK010000518.1:0-2771 GCA_049317365.1 Rectinemataceae bacterium
ACTGCTCCCGCATGTTCCCCTTCTGCCTTCCCCTTGAATTCGCGGCGCACAACCTTTTCCATGAGATACGTGATGATGCCCTAGCCACCTTTCATCGCCTCGGAATCGTCTGGCATGGTGCCGCCCTCCCGGGTCTCCCGAGCAATCACCTTTGCAGCTCCCAGATTGCCTGCGTGAATGCCCTCTATCCCTTCATCCGTCGCCCCGATGCCCTCGCTGCGCTGCTCCTCCCACACTTCCCGGACATCTCCCGGATGCTGCCTGTCGAGGACGAGTCCTTCATCGCTTTTGAGTGGATCGGTGACACCAACTACCTCGGCGAGACCCCGAAGCTTGGCGCCTACCGCCATCGCGGCGCTGGCAACACGTCCATCGACGCCATGGTCATGTACGAGGCCACCGATGGCCGCCACGTCATGCTCCTCATCGAGTGGAAATATTCCGAGTCCTACGGCGCCACCTACAAACGCTTTCGCTCGGATGGCACTGATCGCGTCGAGCCCTACCGGGCCTTCTTCTTCGACGCGCTCACTCCCATCGACCTTGCCGTCACCCCCAGAATCGAAGATTTCATGTTCGAACCTTTTTACCAGCTCCTTCGTCAGCAGCTCCTCGTCTCGCGTATCGCGGAGGTCGGCATCCCCGATGTTGACCGTGTCCGCCTGGTCCACGTACATGCCTCCGGCAACCGTGAGCTCAAGGCCATAACCTCACCAGGTTTCCGGGACCTCGGACGCGACGCCTATGAGGTCTGGCAGCACCTCCTCGTGGAACCCTCAGACTTTATCGCCATCACGACCGAGGACTTCCTCTCGCACGCTCCCATCGACCACTTCCCCGACCTCGAGCCATGGAAACTCTACATGGCCTCCCGGTACAGCTTCCTGAAATGACAGAGGAGCCCATCCCTTCGCGGGTGGGCTCCAGTAATACGCGATACCCAGAGGGTCTTTCAGGGCCAAGTAGGAGGGAGGGTGCCCATTTCGCACTCGCTAGTACTCGCTCGAGCGTCCTTGTTCGCCCTCTTTGACCACTTCACGAGGCCACTATGCGCAACAGCTCCTCGATCTATCCTTCCTCAGGTATCCCCACAGACTCAGGCAGCTTCCCCGCCGAGCAGCTTCTCCGCCGCTATTCCGCCGCCCTGGTCAGAAGGCTCACCCTCGACGAGGACTCCCTAGCCTTCTACCTCTCCCTTCTCGGGGATGAGGAACTCCACGCCCTGCTCGCAGACCTTCGCGCCCAAGCCCCTGCCTCCTCTGGTTCGATGCACCCGCCTTCCTACGATCGGAGGATGATCGGCCACCAGATCCTCAACGTCATTTTCGATAGCACCTCGAGCCTTACGTCGTCCGACTTCACCGGGATGCTCTACGAGCGCTTCAGGTGCGAGACCCGGGAACCAGCTCCCGTGGCTTCGCTTCCTCCGCCAATGGCCACCCTCATAGAACTCATGGAGCTTTCGACCGCCGAGCTCGCAGTCCTCAGCTTCGTCTTCCTGCTCTCAGTCTCTGGCGAGCTGGAGCGCCTCTTCGAGGCCTACGCGACCACCCGACGCCCCGGCTTCATCGCCCTGTGCACGGGCCTCGAAGTCCGCGAGGTCATGGAGCTGATCTCCGAGACGAGCCGCCTCTACCGCCTCGGTCTCCTCGTCGCGAATCAGTACAACTACACCGAGCTCAAGCTCGCCGACCTCGTAGCCCGCGCCTTCCTCGGCACGGCTCCGCTCCCCCTGCACGCGCCCTACACGACGACACCCAGCGAGGCGGCCTATCCCCTCGAGAGCTTCAGAGTCGATGAGAGGGACCTCCGTATCCTACAAGGCCTCCTCGCCTCGGAAAGGCCCGTGAACCTCCTCCTCTACGGAGTCCCCGGAACCGGCAAGACCGAGTTCGCCAAGGCCCTTGCCCTGGCGGTCGGCAAGACAGCCCGCTTCCTCACCATCCATCTCACCGAGCGGGGCCTCCAGGATCGCCGCCTCATCCTCCAGCTGGTTCCGCGCATGATCGACCCTAGCCAGGAGCTCCTCGTCATCGACGAGGCCGACGGCCTCCTCAACGCCCGCTCTCATGACGAGCGCAAAGACCTCACGGACAAAGCCTACCTGAACCAGTTCCTTGATACCGTACCCTGCACGATCCTCTGGATCACCAACACCCTCGGCCTCTCTCACGAATCCGTCCGCCGCCGCTTCGCTTTCTCGCTCCACTTCGAAGCCTTGTCCTCCAAGACGCGGAAGCTCGCCTGGGTCTCCGTCCTCGCCGATCGCCAAGACCTCGTCTCCCCGCGCTTCATTGAGGATGCCGCCCGCCGTTTCAGCGTCAATACGGCCGGCATCGCCCAGTCCGTCTCCATGCTCCGGAGCCTCGATCCCAAAGGGCAGCTCCCCGAGCCCGAACGCGAGGCCGTGCTCAGCCGCTTCCTCGAACGCCATCAGGAGCTCACCAGCGGCCAGAAGCCCTCGCCGCCTATCCCGGTAGTCGACACCTACGACCTTGCCGTCCTCAACACGGATACCCCGCCAGACACGATTCTCGGGGCCATAGGCGCGTTCTACGAGCGTCGGCGACCTGGCGACCGCTTCTCGATGAATCTCCTCTTCCATGGCCTTCCAGGCACCGGCAAGACAGAGTTCGCTCGCTACATTGCTGAGACTCTCGACCGGGAGCTCATCCAGCGCCGGGCTTCTGATCTCCTCTCCATGTGGGTCGGCGGAACCGAGCAGGCCATCGCCCAGGCCTTCAAGCAAGCCGAAGTCGCTGAGGGCATCC
>JBMOIK010000519.1:0-2769 GCA_049317365.1 Rectinemataceae bacterium
TGACTTCGGGAAGGGGAAGGTGCTGGAAACGGCGGACCTTCACGGCGCGCGCAAGCAGTATGCCCACATACTCGGTCAGGGCAGCGCCGAGATCGAGCTCCAGGCGGTGCCCGGGGAGGATCCTCCTGCCGCGCAGGCTGGCGATGGAGGCGATGGAGGCGCACCAGACCTCGTAATTCCGGAAACGGCCCTCGAAGGTCATAAGGTCGATGTCGAGGAGGGGCACCTGGAAGATGCCCTTGAGGAGGATGTCCCCCGTCACCGCCTCCTCGCCGACAAGATAGGCGATATCGCTCTGCGAATGGCCGGGACAGGCGATCCAGCCAACTCCCATCGATTCGAGCTCAGGCGAATCCTCGACGATCCGGTAGCGCGAAATGTCCTTCGGCGGGATGGTCGTCCTGAGGTAGGACTGCCGTACCGTCTGGAGGAAGACGAATCCGAAGCCGTAGGACTTCATGAGTTCTCCGGCCTTGGCCAGGTGCTCCCTGTGCCGCTGGAAGCGGACGAGGTCGACCCGGGGGATGTAGATCACAGCCTCGCCCTGGCCCTCGAGCCAGGAAGCCAGTCCGTAATGGTCGATGTGGCAGTGCGTGAGGAATAGGTAGGCGAGGCTCCCGGGATCGACCGCTGCCCTGATCGCCGCCTTGCCCGCCTTGGTCGGCGGACCGCAATCGAAGAGGGCAGGCTTCCCCCCGAGGTCGGCGCCGTAGAAGTGGACGTCGCCGACCATGTAGGGAGTGTGGGCAGTGTGCTGTCTCATGGTTTCATGAAGGACTCCCGCCGGGAGGGCAGCGGCCCTCCCGGCGGGATCCTCCCATCCTAGAAGATGTATTTTTCGGCTTCGAAGCAGGCGGCGGCGAGGGCGCGCTTGGCCTTGAGGAGGCCTGTCGCATCGTACTTGCAGAGCCTCCGCACGCCGCCGAGGAGCATGGTGAGGTTGTCACCCTCCTCGATGTAGAAGGCGCCCTTCCTGGCGGCAGTGGCGACGCGCTCGGCCGAATCGAAGGCGAAGACCTTGACCGCAGCCGTGACCGCTGTCTTCTTGGCCTCGCTCAAGCTCGGGAGCATCTTTTCCGCCCGGAGCACGGCGCTCTCGAGGGCGAAGATCTCGATCGCGACATCGGCCGCAGTCAGGAGTATCTCCTGCTCGGCCTCGATCTTCTCCATGAATTTCATCGCCCCGGTGCCGGCGACGACGAGGAAGGCCTGTTTGAGGTTGGCGACAAGGGCCTTCTCCAGGGCGAAGGGAACTGAGTCGTCTATCTCGTCCGGGGAGGGGGACATGAGGGCCTCGAAGGCCTTCATGGCCTCCTTCTGGAGGGGGATCTCGCCCTTCATCGCGCGCCTCAGGATCGTACCGGGTATGAGGAGTCTGTTGATCTCGTTGGTGCCTTCGAAGATGCGGTTGATGCGCTCGTCGCGGTAGAAGCGCTCGGCCGGATACTCGGCGATGAAGCCGTAGCCGCCGTGGATCTGGAGGACCTCGTCGACCGTGCGGGCCAGGACGTCGGAGCAGAAGACCTTGGAGATGGCGCACTCGATGGAGTGCTCCTCGATGGCCCCCTGGTAGAGGGCATAATAATTGGGCGCATCCTTGGGGATGGTCGCGATGCGCGAATCCAGAAGCCCGGAGAGGCGGTAGACCATGGACTCGGAGGCGAAGAGGTCGGCTGCCATGTTGGCGACCTTCTCCTTGATCGCGCCGAAGCTCGAGATCTGCGAGCCGAACTGCTTGCGGAGGTTGGCGTATTCCACGCCGATGCCGAAGGCATACTTGGCCGCGCCGGTGACCATGGCCCCGAGCTTGAAGCGTCCGACGTTGAGGACGTTGAAGGCGATCTTGTGGCCCTTCCCCTTTTCGCCCAGGAGGTTCTCCACGGGCACCTTCACGTTGTCGAGGATGATCTGGGTCGTGGAGGAGCCGCGGATGCCGAGCTTGTTCTCCTCAGGGCCGACGATGAGGCCCTCATAGCCGCGCTCCACAAGAAAAGCAGTGAAGTGCTCCTTGTCGATCTTGGCGAAGATGGTGAAGAGATCGGCGATGGCGCCATTGGTGATGAACTGCTTGGTCCCGTTGAGGATGTAGTGCTTCCCCTCGGCCGAGAGGATGGCGGTCGCCTTCGCCCCGAGGGCATCGGAACCGGAATCGGGTTCGGTCAGGCAGTAGGCTGAAATCCACTGACCGGTCGTGAGTTTCTCGAGGTAGCGGTCCTTCTGCTCCTTTGTGCCGTAGTAGACGAGGGGGAGGGTACCGATGCCGGTGTGGGCTGCGTAGGCCACCCCGAAGCTTCCACCCCGGGTGATCTTCTCGGCCACAAGCATGGACGAGGCCTTGTCGAGTTCCATGCCGCCATAGGCTTCAGGCGCGTCGAGGGACAAAAGTCCGAGCTCCCCGGCCTTTTTCATCAGGTCCACAAGGAGCGAAAAGTCATGCTGCTCTATCTCCTCCTGCTTCGGCACGACCTCGTCGATGACAAAGCGCTCGGTTGTGTCGGCCATCATGCGCTGCTCGTCGGTGAAATCCTCGGGCGTAAATATATCGTCCTTGGAAACCTGCGATATCAGATATTCGGCTCCCTTGAAAATCCGTGCCATATACGCTCCTTCCCAGTGCTCAGTCCTAGTATATCATAGGCATTGTCACAAAGGCCGCCCGCGTGGCGCCGCCTGCGTGGCGCCACCACGGGGGCAGGCCCGCTCGTCCTAGACCCGCTCGAAGATGCCCGCCGCTCCCATGCCACCTCCTATGCACATGCTCACCATGCC
>JBMOIK010000520.1:0-2760 GCA_049317365.1 Rectinemataceae bacterium
CGTGGACGACCCCTGGACCTTCGGGGCAATCGCGGCTGCCAACGCGCTGTCGGACACCTGGGCCATGGGCGGCCAGCCCCTCTTCGCCCTCAACATCGTGGCTTTTCCGGTCGGCGGACTGCCTTTGGCGGTGCTCGAGGAAATACTCCGTGGTGCCTCGGACAAGGCCACCGAAGCGGGGGTGTCGGTCATAGGCGGCCACAGCATCGACGACAGCGAGCCCAAGTTCGGCATGTCCGTCACCGGTCGCGTCGATCCGCGCAGGCTGTGGAAGAACTCAGGCGCCCGTACTGGAGACTTCCTGGTGCTCACCAAGCCCATCGGGACTGGCGTCATAACCACCGCCATGAAGCGCGGCGCGGCCGACCCCGAAACGGCTTCGAGGGCCATCGGGGTCATGACCATGCTGAACGGTCCGGCGGCGCGCATCCTTGCTGGCTTCGATGTCGGGGCGGTCACCGACGTGACGGGCTTTGGCCTCATGGGCCACCTCCGGGAGATGTCGCGGGGGAGCGGAATGGATATGGAACTAATTGCTTCTACCGTGCCCCTGATTCCCGGAGCCCTGGCCCTGGTCCGCGAGGGCATGGTTTCAGGCGGATCGAAGGCCAACGAAGAGCTCGTCGGAGATGTGGCAGACTGGGCGCCCTCGCTGCCGGCCGACCGGAAGACCCTCCTCTGCGATGCGCAGACGAGCGGGGGCCTCCTGGCCTCCGTCGCCGCCGGTCAGGCCGATGCGCTCGTGAAGGCGCTGCGGGAGGGCGGCTGCGCGGATGCGGCGATCGTGGGGAGGGCCCTTGCACGGGGACCGGGACGCATCTCGGTGCTATAGGTCCAGGCCCTGTCAGGAACTATCATCACAACAGCGATATTCCATGTTCCTTGCAGGCCTTGCGGGTTTCCACCGACCAGAGGCTTACCTGGATCTCGCCGATATGGGCCTTCCTGAGGAAATACATGCAGAGCCGCGACTGTCCGATGCCGCCGCCGATGGACAGGGGCAGCTTTCCGGACAGGAGGCTGGCGTGGTAGAGGAGCGTGCTCCTCTCCTCACAGCCGCGCATCGCGAGCTGCCTCTTCATGGCAACCTCGTCGACACGGATGCCCATGGATGAAAGCTCGAAACTCCGCCCGAGCACGGGGTTCCACACCAGGATGTCCCCGTTGAGCCCGTGGTAGCCGGCTTCGTTGGGCGTTGACCAATCGTCATAGTCGGGAGCCCTTCCGTCGTGGATGGCCCCATCCGAGAGCGGGTGACCGATGCCGATGACGAAGACGGCCTTCCTCTCCTCGCAGATCCGGTCCTCCCGCTGCCGTGGCGACAGGTCGGGCCAGCGGGTCCTGAGTTCCTCGGAGTGGATGAAGGTGATCGCCTCCGGGAGAATGGGAACGATGGTACCGTACAACTCGCTCATCCAGTATTCGGTGCGCACGATGACGCTGTAGATGCGCTCGACGATACGGGTGAGGAAGCCGAGGTTCCTGTCCTCGCGGCGGATGGAACGCTCCCAGTCCCACTGGTCCACATAGAGCGAGTGGATGTTGTCGAGCTCCTCATCGGGCCTGATGGCGTTCATGTCGGTGTAGAGGCCAAGGCCGGTTTCGATGTCGTACTCGGCGAGGGCCATGCGCTTCCACTTGGCCAGCGACTGCACGATCTCTGCCTCGACGCCCATGTCCTTCACCTTGAAAGAAACCGGCTTTTCGATGCCATTCAGGTCGTCGTTGATTCCCGTGCCCTTTTCGAGGAAAAGCGGCGCGGTGACGCGACGGAGGCGGAGCTCGGTGGAGAGGTTGAGCTGGAAGAAATCCTTGATCTGCATGATCGCCGTCTCGGTCTGCTTGACGTCGAGGAGGGAGCGGTACCCCGGAGGGAATTGTAGGCTTGCCATAGTGGGTCGATGATGGTCCATGACCGGGGCCTCTGTCCAGCGGAAGCCGGCGGGAACTGTGGCGCAGCGGCCCGCTGCCTTGTACCGGGCAGGGCTTCGCGCGTATCCTTGGCATATGAGCAGAGCCACGATCACCCTCAAACCCAAGGAAGACCTCAGGATCAGGTGGGGGCATCCCTGGATCTACGACAATGAGATCGCGAAGGTCGAGGGGGAGCCGGCACCCGGTGACGCAGTCGACATCGTCGATGCGCGCGGCATTCCCGTGGGCAGCGCCTTCTTCAACCCCGCCTCCAAGATCCGTTGCAGGCTTTTCTCAAAGAAGCCGCGCGAGGCCGATGAGGCTTTTTTCCGGGAAGCCATTACGGCGTCCCTGTCGTGGCGTAAAAACTTCTTCGATCCGGAAAAGCAGAGCCTCAGGCTCGTCTTCGGCGAGGCTGACGGGATCCCGGGCCTGATAATTGATTCTTTTGTCGATTCGAGCTCAGGCAAGCGTTGGCTTTCAGCGCAGTTCCTCGCCCTCGGCGTCGAGACGCGCAAGGCTGAGATCCTCGCCGCGCTCGCGGCTGTTTTTCCGGCCCAGGGCATCGTCGAGCGCTCCGAAGCGCCGGTGCGCGCCTACGAGGGACTTAAACCGGTGGTGGGGCTTCTGGCCGGTGAGGCACCATCAGGTCTTGCGATAGAGGAAAACGGCCTTGAGTTTGCCGTGGATCTCCTCGAGGGCCAGAAGACCGGATGGTTCCTCGACCAGCGCTCCAACCGGGCGGCGGCGGCGCGCCACGCCATCGATCCGCTCACGGGGAAGGGACGCCGTGTCCTCGACTGTTTTTCCAATGCGGGGGGCTTCGGGCTCGCTGCGGCAAAGGCC
>JBMOIK010000521.1:0-2745 GCA_049317365.1 Rectinemataceae bacterium
CGGAGGCACCGTCCGAAAGGCCGCTGATCACCTGGGTTGAGGTGTCTGAAAAATAGGTCCTCCCCATGGCATAGCTGAGCAGGGATGCCTTTCCAACGACCCCGCTCCGGGAACCCACATAATCAGCCCGGTCCAGATCGATCCTGAGCGGAGTGATTGCAGGTGTGATGGTGCTGAAGTCCGGTGAGACCTGGTAGGCAGCGCTGAACTCGTAGAAACCCGAGACATAGAGCTTGGCGTCTTGTCCATAGGGGATCTTGATCCAGGGACTCACGCGATTGGATTGGCTCAGGAGGGGCATGCTGTCGTAGGAAACCATGCCGTTGTTCGAGAGTTCGAGTCCGAAATCCAGGGCATGCAGTGAGGTCGCCAAGGAAATGGTGGCAGCGATGGCGCATAGCCGGGACGGGGCCTTCATCAATTCACACCCAGGGTATCAAATACCATGCTCAATATCTGGATCGCCATCGATCCGTCAAGCGGCGATGAGGGATCGTAGACACTCTGGATGACCTGCATGGAAGAAAGTTCACGGAAGGCGTATCGCGGACTCGGGAAAAGGGTGTACATGATTCCGCCCTTGAGATTGAAGGCCCGCATCAATATGTAGGCATAGGACGCCAGTTCGATCGGCTGGTTGACCGTGGCGCCTGCCGGAGTCCAGCCCATGTTCGTGAGAAGTTCGAAAGCACGGGCCTCATCGGCATCCTCGGCGAGATTGTCAGAGGCTACAAGGACCAGATAAGCGGTCTGTCCAACAGTGATCGACTGCCTGGCGAAAAGGCCGTCCAGAAACTCGTTGGACTGCGCCGAGGCAAGGCCCACCAGGGAAAAAACCGAGAAGGTGAACACAAGCGCATATGGCAGCCTTCGATTCATGGTCCATCCTTGTAATCGGATAATGATCTACTATAATCCGCATTGGGCTGAAAGCAACGGGGAGGCGCCATGAGCACGAATAAAACGAACAGGAGCCTCGTGCTCCTGCCATTGGGAGTCGGCGCGTGCTTTGCGATACTCAGTCTGCTTGGCGCGACCAAGGGGCTGGAGTTCAGGGCCTATGATTTTTTCCTGGGCCTGAAGCCCGAGGTCACGCAGGACAGATCGATTGTCCTCCTTGACGTGGATGAGGAATCCGTCGTGCGTACAGGCTCCTGGCCCTGGCCGCGTGGCCTCATCGCAAAGGGCCTCGAGGGCCTCTCCGAGTTCGGCTCCTCCTATGCGGTATTCGATATCGAGTACATCGAAAAAAGTCCCATGAGCGTCGATCGCGAGTACCTCGAAGGCGGCCTGAAGAATGTTTTCGACGGCTTCTTCGATGATATCGGCTCCAGCATCGGGGATCTGTTCGGCGCCATCGGAAGCGGCAACATCAAGCTCGCCGATGCGAAGGACTATGGCGAGCAGCTCCTCGACTACCTGAAGACCGGCAAGGGCGACCTCTATGTGAAAACGGGGAAGGTAGCGGTCGAGAACGACAGTTACCTCGGTAGGGCGATGCGGCTATTCGGAAACTCCTTCGTGACCATCAACCTCCAGCCCGCCAAACTCGACGCGGCCAGCAGTGCACAGCGCGCAATTGCAGAAAGCAGCTTCGCCTATCCCAAGGTCACTGCGGCTGCACCGGTCCGCAGCAGCGATAAGGATTTCCTTCTCCCCATTCTGGAGGTTTCCTCCATGGCCAGGAGTGCGGGCTTTACGAACGTCTTCATCGACGAGGATGGCGTCAGGCGCCGCATCCGCCTCGTCGAGGAGATCGACGGAAAACGTTACCTGCAACTGGCCTTCTCGCCCCTCATGCGCCGACTTGGCGATCCAGAAGTAATTGTGAGAAAATCGAGCATCCTGCTCAAAGGAGCGAATCTCGGTGACAAGGCCCAGGACATCTCGATACCCCTCGACGAGGAAGGCAGGATGCTGATCCGCTGGCCCAAGGCCGACTACGCCGAAAGCTTCACCCATCTGTCCTTCTATCGCATCCTTGAGTACCTCAGGAACGAGGAAATCCTCGTATCGAACCTCCGCTACCTCGCCAAGCTGCAGGCCTGGAGCCTCGTTCCGAGCGCCAACCCCATCGACGCGGCCGTCGCCGCCTGGGATGCCGAGTCGGAGACACGCGACGCTGCCATCGCCAGCGGCAGCGCCGAGGATCGCGCAACCTGGCTAGCAGCCAAGGCAATAGCGAAGGCTGAAACCGCCTCCATCCTTGCGGCCGGATGGGAAACACGGCTTCCCGAGATCATCGAAGCTGCCAAGGCCAGGGCCAAGGCAGACGATGTCCCCCTCTACGACGAGCTAAAGAAGCGCGTGATGACATTGTTCAACAATTGCAGCAATACCCAGACCATCGTCGATGAGCAGGGCAGGAAACTCCGCGCCAAGCTCGCGGGAGCCTTCTGCATCATAGGGTGGACAGCCACGGCGACCACCGATATCGGCGTCAATCCCTTCCACAAGAGCTACGTCAATGTCGGCACCCACGCTGCCGTCGCCAACACCATCATCCAGCGCGACTTCATCTACCCGGCCCCGACCTGGGTCAGTGCCCTCGCATCCCTTGTCCTCGCAGCCATTGTCGCCCTTGCCATCTCCCGGCTCGAAATGGCCATGCGGATCGCAGCCGGTGTCGGAGCTACGCTCGTCGTAATTAGTCTTGATTATGCGATCTTCGCCCTGACCGGGATCTATGTGCAGGTCATCGCCCCCGCCCTGGCGACCTTCGTGTCCTTCCTGGGCTACGCGGGC
>JBMOIK010000522.1:0-2744 GCA_049317365.1 Rectinemataceae bacterium
GAAGATGAAGGTCGTCTGCATCTCGCGGTTGATCTTCTTCATGAGCTCGAGGATCTGCTCCCCGGTGTGCGAGTCGAGGTTGGCCGTCGGCTCGTCGGCAAGCACGATCTCGGGCTTCGTGACCAGGGCCCGGGCGATGGCGACGCGCTGTCGCTGGCCACCCGAGAGCTCGTTGGACTTGTGCTTGCTCCACTGGGAAAGCCCGACCTCCTCGATGAGGTAGTCGATCCACTGCTCCCTTTCCTTCCTGGGCACGCGCTCGCGGCCGAGGAGGAGGGGGAACTCGATGTTCTCGCGCACATTGAGCACGGGGATCAGGTTGAAGGACTGGAAAATAAAACCCAGGGTTTCGTGACGGAGCGTGGTCAGGGCCGCGTCCTTGAGGTCCTTCGTAGGCGTACCTGCAATGGAAACCGTGCCTCGGGTGGGTCTGTCAACACAGCCGATCATGTTGAGGATGGTCGTCTTGCCCGAGCCCGAGGGCCCCGCTATGGATACGAAATCCCCCTTCTCGATACAGAACGAGACGCCCTTGACCGCTTCCACCTCGACCTTGCCGAGGGGATAGACCTTTCTGACATCCTGCAACTCCACTATGGTCATGCTGACTCCTTATGCTGCCCTTCGCCGGGCTTTCCAAAACGCCTTTTCTGTAGCTGTCACTGTGATGATACTGAGGCCAGGGCGGGCACTTCAAGGAATCAAGCCTCTGACAAGCCGCTGTCGGCCTGCTGTTCATCCGGAATTCATCCCCTTCCAGCCACCGCCGCGCCGCTTGGCCGGATATACTTTCGCCTGATGGAAACTGGCCAGAGGACCCGTCGCGTGCTCGTCGTCGAAGACGATCCCGCTATCGCCGAACTTGTCGCGACCTATCTCGGACGCGACGGACATGACGTCTCCATAGCCGCCACGGCCGAGGCAGCCCTTGCCCGCATGGACGAGATTCCCGACCTCGTGCTCCTGGATCTGGGGCTCCCCGGCATGGATGGACTGCAGTTCCTTCGCGCCTTCCGTACCGCGAGCATGGCACCGGTCATCATCGTCTCGGCCCGGGAATCCGACGAGGACAAACTCGAGGGCCTCGGCCTCGGGGCGGACGACTTCATCTCCAAGCCCTTCTCCCCGCGGGTGCTCGCCGCCCGTGTCGGCGCCCTCCTCCGCCGCATCGATCTGGAGTCCGGCGCCGGCCCCGACCGTGTCGCAGGAGGCGCAGCAGCAGGCACATCCAATGTCCTGGGTTTTGGCTCCTTCCTCCTCGATGGCGACGCGGGCACCCTCGCGCGCGACGGCGGGATCCTCCGACTGAGCCGCAGGGAATTCCAGCTCCTGTTTTTCCTCGTGTCACGCCCCGGCCGCAGCTTCGGGGCTGCGGAACTCCACCGCGAGGTCTGGCGCCTCGAACATGGCGACCTCTCCACCGTTGCCGTCCATATCCAGCGCCTCCGCCGGAAGATCGAGGATGATCCTGCGGAGCCCCGCTGGATAAGGACAGTCCCGGGCTCCGGTTACCGCTTCGTGCCCGGCCAGGAGACACAATGAGGCGGACGGGCGAAATCATGGACAATGCGGTACCGCGATTCCACAGGGGACGCCGTTCCCGGGGACGCCGACCCCCCCTCAGGTTGATCATCCTCTTTGTCGCAATTGCCTCGATAGTCCTTCCGGCCCTCCTTGTGGGGGCCATTATCGCGATGAACCAGGGACGGATCTCGCAGGGGCCCCTCATGCGTTCCATCGCCGCGCTCCGCGAGGTCAGGCGTGCCGTCGGGCTCGACGCAGCGGGAACCCTTGCTGCCAGACCGGGCTACGCCTCCCCTGTCTGGCTCGACCTGGTCATAACGGATACCGAGGGGCGAGTCGTGTTTTCTACCCTTCCTGCCCTTCCCGCCGGGATCCCAGCAGGGCTTGAATCCGTCTCCGGCATAGCGGCAACCATAGTGCCCCAGGCCAGCTTTTTTTCCGACCTGGTTGAGCTGGACGACAGGGTGGCGGGTACCTGGTACGCCATCCTTCCCAGCGACTCGGCCCGGGCCGTGGCGGGGGAGGGCGAGCCCCTCCTCCAGCTTGGGGGGCAGCTCCTCTTCGCCCTCGTGGCCCTCCTCATGAGCATCGCGGTGGCCGCCTACCTCGCCGGGCAGATAGGCCGCCTCGAGGTCGCCGCCGTCGCCATCGCCGCAGGCGACCTTGAGACCAGGGTCAGCGCCGGCGGCTCCCGCGAGATCGCGCGCCTCGCCGACGCGATGGAGGCCATGCGCAGCTCCATCCGGGAAGATCTCGGCCGCCGTTCCCGCTTCCTGGCCGCGATCTCCCACGATCTCCGGACGCCGCTCACCTCGATCGGAGGCTACCTCGAGGCCATCGAGGACGGGCTCGCCTCCGATCCGGAGACCCTGGCCCGCTATGTGGAGACCATGAAGGAACGCACGCGTGTCCTTGAGGAGCGCATCCAGGCCCTCATCGAGTTCGCGCGCATGGAAACCGGGGAATGGCGGCTCCGCTTCGAGCAGCAGCCACTGGGGCCCCTTTTTGAAGGCTTCGCGGCGACGGCAGCCGAGGAATGTGCCCTCGAGGGGACGACCTTTAGCACCGAGCTTTCTGCCCTCTCTGGGCGCGAGGAGAGGGCCGATCGTGCCCTCCTTGGCCGGGCCTTCGAGAATCTTGTGGCCAACGCTTTGCGACACGGGAAAAAGGGCGGTACGCTGTGTCTGACAGCCAGGGCAGGGGCAGAGGGGGCCCTCGTC
>JBMOIK010000523.1:0-2741 GCA_049317365.1 Rectinemataceae bacterium
CCGATCGACCCTCAACTGCGGAATCATCATGACCAGCGGCAGAGGCAAGCTGATGGACCGGCTGACTGGTTTTGAATCGGGAGCCGATCTTTATTTCGTCAAGCCGATCGAGCCGGTAGAACTCAATGCCGCCATTGAAAACCTGGCGCGGAGAATCAAGCCGGTTTCTCCAGCCATCAAGCTCGAATGGTATTATGACCAAGGGCTTTCCACGCTCACAAGCCCGAGGGGGATCGGGATTGACCTCACCGGACAGGAAAGCACTTTGATGGAATTGTTTGTCGCCGCGCCGGGGCACAGTGTCCATCGTTCGGCGATATTCGCAGCCCTGGAACATCCGGACGACGCGTATGCCGGGGGGAAGGTTGAAACCCTGGTCAGCCGCTTGCGGGCAAAGGCCAGGCGGATTGATCCCCTTTCTGAATTGCCAATCCGAGCCCGCCACTCCCACGGCTACGCCTTCCTGGCAGCATTGAATGAATGATTTCATCCTCCCTGAAACGAAGACTCTCGAATCCCTGGAAAAAATCCTTGCCGAGCTTCAAGTCAACCAGATAGAACTCGGATTGAGGAACGATGAGCTTCGCCATTCGCAGGAGGAACTAGAGCTGGCCCAGGCCAGACACCAGGCTCTGTACGACATAGCGCCAGTTGCGTACCTGACCATTGGCAAGGATGGGCTTATCCAGCGGGCGAACCTGATGGCCGCGTCCTTGTTAGGCCTTAGCCAGGCCTCCCTTCTCCAGAGTCCTGTGCGGAAGTTCATTTTCGAGGAAGACCATGACTCCTGGTATTCCTGCCGAGGGGAAATTCAGCGGGCAATGGAACCTACAAGCCTTTCCATCCGTCTTGTCAGGGCTGGCGGCTCGCCGCTCTGGAGCTTCTGGCAGATCCA
Source organism: Rectinemataceae bacterium (assembly GCA_049317365.1). GTDB lineage: Bacteria > Spirochaetota > Spirochaetia > Treponematales > Rectinemataceae > CAIJMU01. The sequence goes on from JBMOIK010000523.1 coordinate 896, forward strand.
GCCGGACGCGGAGGGTGAGCTCCTGATAGCCATGACCGACATCAGCGAGCAAAAACGCCGAGAAGCCCTTGCGGATGCCAGATTGCGCCTTCTCGGTCACATGGCTTCGTTATCACTTTCCGAGTTGCTGCGTTCCACGATCGATGAAGCAGAGGCGCTTTCAGGCAGTCGCATCGGCTTTATGGTTTTCGTGGAAGTTGACCGCAGGCTTTCCTTCAAATCCTGGTCAAGCAATGCGCTTCAGGCGCATTATACGGTCAAGGACCCGCACGGGAATTTTCCCCTGGAATCGGCCTGGTCTGACTGCATCAACCTGGGAAGGGCAGTCATATACAACGATTTTTCCTCTCTGTCCGACCGCTTGTCCTTGCCCCAGGGGCATCAGGAAATAGTGCGCGCGCTGGTCGTTCCGGTGATCCGCGAGAACAGGACTGTGGCTCTCCTTGCCGTTGGAAACAAGCCCTCGGACTATGACGGGCGCGATGTCGAAATGGTCACGGCAATAGCCGACCTGGCCTGGGATATGGCAATCAGCAAGAAAAACGAGGAAGCCCTCCTGCAATCCCAGAAGATGGAGGCGGTCGGTGAGTTGGCGGGCGGCCTGGCACACGACTTCAACAATATGCTCAGCATTATCAACGGATATTGTACCCTCCTCCAGATGAGTCCCTCCCAGGACGACCATCAGCAGGAATATGTCGAAAGGATACTTGTCACTTCACAAAGGGCGGCGGAGCTGACCGAATCCATACTCGCCTTCAGCAGGGAGCGAAGCCTCAGCCTCCGAAGCCAGGACCTGAACCTCATAGTCGCGGGCACCGAGGCGATGGCCAAGCGGATTGTCAGCGAGAACATAAGCCTGAGGACCGAATTGTATGGGAGTCCTGTGTTCGCGCGTGTGGATGGCGGGCAGATCATGCAAATCATCCTGAACCTCGTCACCAACGCGTGGGACGCGATGCCTGCCGGTGGAGAACTGGTCATTTCAACAGATAGGGTACCGATGGATGCGGCTTTCATATCGCTGCATGGTTTTGGCCAGGCTGGTCCCTATGGGGTCATCTCCGTTTCCGATACTGGAGCCGGGATGGATGAGGCGACCTCAAAAAAGATTTTCGAGCCCTTTTTCACCACAAAAGGCGTTGGCCGGAGAACGGGTCTGGGCCTGTCCATACTCTATGGAATAGTCAAACAGCACCTTGGTTTTGTCGATGTCGAAAGCGAGCTTGAAAAGGGAAGTACTATTCGCATATATCTGCCGATGGTCGAAGCGGAAGAAAGTCCTCCAGCCGCCGAAATCGTCGATCCTGCGGCGTCCAGAGGCGGGCGCGAGACCATCCTCATTGCCGAGGATGATGTGTTTTTCGGGGAATCGCTGCGACTCTTGCTTACGGAAAAGGGCTATGGGGTGATTCTCGCACGGGATGGGATGGAAGCCGTGGAACTCTTTGGCGCGAACCAGGAGCGCATTGGCCTCATCATCCTAGACTCGATCATGCCGCGGATGAACGGCGTGGACGCCTTCAGGGAGATCCAGCGGCTGGAGCCCGGAGTCAGGACCCTGTTCGCAAGCGGTTATGGCTACAAGCCTGAGCCAAGCCAGGCCCGTGGGCAGCTTGTCGATTTCATGCCCAAGCCGATCCAGCCCGCGCTGCTCCTGAAGAAGATCAGGGAGATGCTGGACCATGTATCTTCCTACCTACCGGAAAGGTAGTCCCTCAGTCCCTCCAGGAAGGTCCGGCCTGCTGGCAGTTCGGTCTCGTTGGCGTCGAGAAGGTGGACGATATGCGCTGTTCCCCGCCCGGCAAAATTTCCTCTTTCTTCCCCAACGTGCCAGAATAACGTA
>JBMOIK010000524.1:0-2719 GCA_049317365.1 Rectinemataceae bacterium
TTGATGAACCGGAGCCGCGTATACCGGCGGCGAGGCGGTGAGATTATGAACTCTACCTTCACCTAGTGCGGTGGTCCCCGCCCCTTTCCCGCAAGACAGGCGATGATGCCCCTGATCTCCGCCGGATCCTGGATCACCGCGATAACGGTCATCTTTCCCCCGCACTCCGGACAGAGGAAGGGATCCACCTCGTAGACCTTCGTCAGAAGTCGAGCCCACGCTTTCTTTCTCGCCGCGGCACCGACCTCAACCTCAACCGCCTCGCCTGCCGTCATGTCCACCTCGGCCGGTGACGGTTTGCCGGCGGGGATCTGCGCACGCCCGTACCAGCGCTCGGGCGCCTTGGTTCTCAAGGCTGGCCTATCCTTCCACGTGCTCCTTCCCCGCGATGAGTACACCCCGTATCGCCTGACCAGATGTTTCCCTTTGGGCGGAATGTGGAGGGTGACCTGGGCAATAAAGTCCAGGCTGTCGAAGTGACGGACCTCGCCCTTCCAGTGTCCGGTTTCAGGGGCCTTCCATGACAGTGTGTCTTCCTCCCGGTCCCAAGTGAGTTTCTCGAGGCCAACGGGCGCGCGGACTATGTACTGGGAAAGGGACTGGCGGGCAGCATCGTCGTAGACCCGCGTGCCCGCTTCTACGGAGAAACCGGAATGATCCCAGCCGAGCATCGATGCTGCTAAGCCGGCGCCGAGAAGGCCCTGTTTCAGGAAGAACCCAACTACCCGTCGCCGCCAGAGCTCCTTGAGAGCGTCGCTGGCCCCGATCGGAATGAAGAAAAAGCGGTCATGGCTGTCGAATCCACCCTCAAGCACGATCGTATGCCAATGAGGATGAAATGTGGCGAATTCCCCGAAAGTCTGGTGACTTGACACCATGCCGGTAGCCAGAGGCTTGCCAGCAGCCTCAGCGTAGTATTCGGCGATCAAGGCGAAGATCAGCTTCCCAATACCAGCGAACAGCGATCGATCCCTCTTAAGGAATCCACGCAGCGCCTTTGGAATCGTCCATACAAACTGCCGATGCGGCAGCCTGAGGAGCAGGTCGTCAGCCAGGTACTCCCCGAGGAGGAGTGTCCGTTTTTGCCCACAAGAAGGGCAAAGGAAGAATGATTTGCACGAGAAAGGCCGGAAATAGTCATAGCCACAGTCTGAGCAGCGGATGCGGGCTATGCCATTCTCCCAATTGCCGCAAGCATCGAAGGCCGAGGCGGCCGAACTAATCAACGGTAGGCGAAATTTCCCGAAGTTGGCAGCATACTTCTCCTCGTAGGTGCTTTCGAAGACAGGGAAGCGTTCATAGAAAAGGCGCTGAAGGTCGCTTCTGCCATGAGGCTGATAGACGGGCGTGGCAGGGGCGGATGCTCGCACCGGCGCAGCAGCGAGGGATGAGACCATGCATACACAACGCCCTTCGCAGCTGCCTGCGCTTGCGTGCTCGAGAACGACTTCACAGAAATCCGTCAGCAGGTCGCGTCCAGAGGCCGGAAGGCGGGAGCCGACTGATTGCGCGGCAGCCGTGACTGGAAGCCGAAGCGCAGCCATACCAGGCATGGGCACAGGAGGAGCGGCCCTGTTGAGTGCTATGCCGGAAGTTCCAGAGAACCCGGTTTGGCCGCCGCATTCCAGACCTGCCGCCCTCCCCCTTCCTTCTACGCGATGCCATCACAGGTCCTTCACCCAGTCTCCGATCCTAAAGGCCGGTACGAACTCCACTCCTTCGGGGAGCCTGGACGGGGGCCTCATGCCGCAGAGGACCAAACGCTCGCTCCCGTAGAGTTCGCGAAAGCGCAGCAGGCTCGAGGCATCCTTGGCCGAGGGACTCATCTTGGCTTCAATGGCGACACGGCCTTCGTCGATGACAAAATCCACCTCGCGTTTGTCGGTGGTGCGCCAAAATCGGAGGCGCTCGAGGTCAAGGCGCTTTCGGAGCTCGCAGAACACGGCATTTTCGAAGCAGGTGCCCTCAAGTTCGGGGAAGGAATGGAAACGCGACAGGTTGAGCACTCCCGTATCCTCAAAATAGATCTTGGGCATTTTGGTGAGCTCGGAGCGCAGCTTGCCATGGAAGGGCTTGAGCCGCCTGATGACGTAGGTCTGCTCGAGCAGGAAGAGGTACTCCTCGACCGTCTCGCGGGCCATCCTCAGCGTAGTCGCGAGCTCGCTTGTCTGGAGCAGATTTCCGGCTTGCGACGCGAGGACTTTGACGAGAGCCTCGAAGCGGTCGGGATAGCGAACCTTGCCGAGCTCCCTGACATCCGACAGGACATAGGTTGCGATGATCTGGCGGATTTGGCGTGCCTTGAAAGGCTGCAATGAAATCCTTGCAAACGTATTTTCCGTGTATTGATCTCGTTGACAAATATTCCTGCCGTAAGCAGCCTGGAATTAGTGTGATCTTCCCTATTTATCGTAAAGGAGCCCTTTGTAGTAATGCCTGCCGAAGGCTGCGTCGAAATATTCATCCTAACCAAGACTATATTGTTGTACTCAATCTGAAAAATAATCTAATGCCACCTATATTACCTCGTATTGATTATATTGAATATATCCAAAGAACCCTGCCGTAAGCAGCCTGTATTGTCCGTCACTTCCTTCAGTGCCCGACGGCCGGAGGCCCGGGCACGTATTCTTCAATTCGGTTCTTGGGATGTCGTCTAACGTTCGCAGTCTAGGACGTTGCCAAATGGCTGAGTACTCGAAGCCATTTGGCAATGTGG